>JALVWV010000092.1 GCA_027023145.1 Campylobacteraceae bacterium
GATGCCAGAGTGCCCCCGGGCACTCTGGCATCCGTCGTTGTATCCGGCGGTTTGGTCGGAGGTGCTAGGAGCAGCTTGTATCCACCCAATACTCAGGCTTAAGATGAATAACGTTTTTATAAAATATTTCATGCTTGGACTCTTGTTGGATTATTTCGCATCTGCTGAGAGCGCTTGCGCAAATATTCCAAGGCTTGCACAGTTTGCAACTTTTGAAATCTCATCCACTTTGATAGTGTGGGGTTCAATACCACGGAAATAATATGTGTCGCCCTCAGTCACTTCTCCATTGACTTCAAGTGTATATGACCCCCCGTCATCATCGTAAAAATCGATTTCAGCATTGCCATTTATATTGGTCTTGAATGTACCAGTAAATAACGTATCCCCACGACCATATTTGTATGCTCTACTGCCTTCGAAACAGAGATCAACTTCTTCATTGTTGCTTGTGTCGACCCCTGAAATCATATACCCGTCGGCGAGATTTTCAATATACACCGATGTGGTTTTCTGCACGTTTTGCAAATCGCACCCACTCAAAGCCAACATCGCCACTCCCGCAACCGCCAAACTCACTATTTTTTTCATGGTTGATCTCCTTTGTGTCTCCAATTATAATACAAGCATTATACCATGTAATCGTGTCAGAATTGTGAACCAAAAATCCGAAAATCAAAAAGCACTCAGCAACTCCGCAATCTGCTGGGCTCCGTCGGGACGGGCTGCGGCGATGAGACGCTGACTGACCGGGCGCAAATCCTGATCGAGGAGTGCTAGAAGCGTAGCATCCTCGAGCGCTTCCTGACGCATCACCCATCCCATCTCCTGCTCAGCCAGGAATTGTGCGTTGTGATACTGGTGATCCCCCGCCGCGTACGGAAAAGGGACAAAAAGGGCAGGTAGACCGTTGGCCACCAGTTCCCACAGCGTCGAAGCCCCAGCGCGAGCGATCGCCAGATCGGCCTGCACCATTAGCTCTGGGATACGGTCGCTAAAGCCAAAAACCTCCGCCTCAATCCCCAGTGCCATGTACGCTTCTTTGACCGCTTCGATGTTGCGCTCTCCAGCCTGATGGAGGATTCGGATTCCCCGTTCCTGAAGCCGAGGAGCCAGATGGAGTACCCAGTCGTTGAGCGCGACGGCTCCCTGCGATCCTCCCATCACCAGCAGCGTCTGTACCCGCTCCCGCACGCGTGCCGTCTCGAAAAAGATGTGCTTCACCGGGTAGTCATGGATCGGGCTGGCTGGATCGTATGAGCTGATGAAGGTGTGGGCAAACGGTTTGAGGATCCGGTTGAGACTCCCCTCGACGGCATTTTGTTCATGGATCACCAGCGGTATCCGCAGCAATTTGGCCGCAAACGCCGTAGCTGCCGCCGAATAGCCGCCGACCGAAAAAACCACGCTTGCCCGATGTTTTCGCAGGAGGCGTATCGTCTGTCCTGTTGCTTTGATCAGCATCCCGATCGATGCAATCTTGCCCATAACCCCCTGATTGACAACACCCCGTGTCTCGAGGAAATAGGTCGCCGCGAAATCCTTGTCCCCCTCAAACCACTGCCGATCCTGTCCGTTGGTCGAACCGATGTATATGAGTTGAGAGTTGAGAGTTGAGAGTTGAGAGTTCCGGTGAGCTACTAACTGTTCTTTGACGGCTCGGATGATAGCTAGATGCCCTCCGGTGCCGCCGCCGGTCATCACGATGCTCATTGCCTCCTCCTTTTTGAAATCATTAATACCATCCCGATTGCAATGGAGCCAGCGACGATCTGTGACCCCCCATAGCTCAAAAATGGAACGGCGATCCCCTTGATCGGTGTCATCCCTGAGATGCCGTAACTGTTGACCAGAAACGCGAAGATAATCAGTAGCCCTATGCCCGCACTGAAAATATAATAGGTGGGATTTTCCACAGCCGCAGCAATTTTGAACAATCGATATACTATCAATAAAATCATCACCGCAACAAACACTAACCCAAGAAAACCCAGCTCCTCTGTCAATCCAGCAAGGACAAAATCGGTGTGTACCTCACTGAGAAATCCCAGCTTGAATTGTCCAGCCCCCAACCCTTGCCCCCAAAAATTACTGTGTTTAATGGCATTGAGGGAGTTGGCGATCTGATAGGGCTCCTGCGCAGCATCGACCCGAAAACGTCCCACCATACTCTCGGGGAAAAATTGCAAAAAAGTATCCTGTACCGTTGACCACCAGCTTTTGAACCGGGCAATACGGTGAGGGGCCACCCAGACCAGAGAGACAAATCCCAGTATTCCTGCTGAGAGCATCACTACAAACAGTTTCACGCTCCGCCCAGCAAACATAAAAAGGATCATCAGCGTGATCGCCAGCACTGTGACTTGACCGAGGTCTTTTTGGAAAAACGCAATGAGCACAACCGCCAAACCAAAAACCAGAAGATACGGAAAAACGACCCGTGCCTCTTCGAGGAGGGAGAGTTTCCCGTGGCTGGGCATTTTACGCGAAAAACTCCATCCAAGGAAAAAGACAAACCCCACCTTGAAAAACTCCACCGGAGCCAGAGAGACAGTCCCCAGCCGAATCCACCGCTTGGCGCCCAGCACACTCTTGACCAACGTTTCCGGCATAAAAGGCATCACGGTCATCGCCAGAAGAGAGAGGATAAAAATCGTAAAGCCTAACGGTACAAACCAGCGGTCAGGATCGAGACGACTGAGCCAAACGATCAAGACAATCCCCAGTGCAATCGCCGCCAACTGACGGGTGAAAAAATGGAGATCAGGATAGTGATAATAACGCACCGTGTACTCAGAGAGGCTGTAGCTCAATATCAGCGAGAGAGTAAAAAGCGCCATTACAGCACCAAAGAGCGTTTTATCGATCATGGTTTCCCGACCTGCTTTCTTTTTCTATTAATTAGTATTAATTGGGTACAATTATAGTCAAATTGAAGATAGATTCTACTAAAATATCGGAAAAAATAGAAAATTATCATCATAAAACGGAGGAAAAATGGGAGAAAACAGCGTCGCTTTTCAACGCCGAAGCACCAAACTTCTAATCCTCTATGCCTTCCTGATTCTCTTGGTAGCCATATTCCTCGGATCCGTTTGGCGTACCATCGATTCCGATCGTCACCTCCCCCATCAGACTGCCACGCTCCACGATCGTGCCGTTCGAGGCATGATCGTCTCCGCCGACGGCTACACCCTCAGTCTCCCCCACAAGACGTACAAAGCCGTCGTCTATGCCCCCAGCATTGATCCAGAAAAACGTGCGTTGTTTCTCCACCTTTTCAGCATCTACAGTCACCTCCCTGAAGCGGAAATCGCACAAGCGTTCTTGAACAAAAAAGGCAAACCCAAGCAGGGCTACGTCACCCTAGCACAACAGC
>JALVWV010000093.1 GCA_027023145.1 Campylobacteraceae bacterium
GCCTGCCGGAACACTCTGGATGCGCAGCAGCACCGAAAACACCGATCACCTTCTGCCTATCGAACGCTACGGTGCCTACGGAGAGATCACCCCGGAGACCCTGCGCCACGTCGCCCAAAAAACTGAGAAAGACAACCTCACTCTTCGCTTGACCCCTCATCAACAACTCTGGCTGTTTGACCCAAAAAATATCCACAAAAACGCGACTGAAGTCGCGTCTCCAATCACGAATCACCAATCACTCATTACCAAATCTCCATCAACCATCGACCATCAACCATCAACCAACCTCCCTCTCTACCCGCTACCCTCTACGCACTACCCACTCGTCGCCCAAAAGGCGACGACTTGCGCCGGCTCCCGCTACTGCGGCCTCTCCCTTTGGGAGATCAAAAGCGACATGGAAACCTTCCCCGTTCAAACATTAACAAAGTACGGTATCACTATTGGCTTCAGCGGCTGCCTCAAGGGGTGCGGTCGCCACTACCACAGCGACATCGGCCTGATTGGCCTGCGTACCAACCTCTACGGCGAGACCGAGCGGGCAGTACGAATCTTCCTCGGTGCCGTCCAGGCTCCCGATCCGGCTCCGGCACGGATGATCTACTATTCAGTACCCGAGAGAAGTTTGGATGGATTGTTTCAGGTGATAACAGAGGATTTTGAACGAAGCGGGCTTGAAACTTTTGAGGCATTCAGCCGTAATGTGCTCAACCGTTATTCGGTAGAAATGATTCAGGCGTGGTATCTGGTACGGCAACTCTTTGAGACAGGGGATGAGATGCATCGGATGTTTTTGTCAGGAGACGATGAAAAGAAACTCTGGGCGGTTCTGGAAGCCATACCCGGCTTCCCCGCACACGGAGAGCGTTACGAAGCAATCCGGGAAATGACCCACCGGTTGTGGGATCAAATGTAACCTTTTTCCTCCCTGCAAGGGTGTACAACAGCACACCAAAATCGCTCAGCGATTTATCTGGAAGTGGAGGCTTCAGCCCCACCTTGAGATACCCATGTCATTTGAGCTTTGGGTGGGACTGAAGTCTCCACTTCCGAGGAAAGAACCATTGAAAGGTGCGCAACTGCGCACGCGACAGGGAAAGGTGAAGTCACCACCTTTTTACGGGGCTAAAGCCCCTACTCCTCAGAATGTCTTATTGCACTCGTTTTTCCAACAAGAAAGACTGAACACACGACATCATCTCTGCTCCGACACACCGCCCCCACGCTATCTCCCGAACAGGATCGACGAAAAAAAGTGCCGGGAATTCTGTCGTATAGTACATTTCGATCGGATATTGCGTCCGGGTATCGACCGTGACAATGAGCGGGATAAATTTTTGGTGGATGGTCGAGACGATGACGGGATCAGCCTGCAAGTTTCGTATCAATCTGGCGGCATCGTTGCTGCGGGGTTTGACGAGGATTACCATGAGCGCTTTGTGCTGTTTCAGAGCCGTCTGATGGGCATGATCGTAATCCCCCATCCAATGGATCGGGGTTGCATACCCCAGTGAAAACAGGAAGAGGCTTACGAGCAGTATTTTCCAAAAAAACCTCATCTTCATGGAGCTACCCAAAGCACCTTTGTGATCACCTCCGGATGTGTCAACGGACTTCCGGTCAAATCAACGGCTTTGGCACAGTCGGTTTTGGCCAGCTGGACATAGTAGGTGACGACGATCTTATCCCCTTTTTTTAGCGCAGGGATTGTGTACCGAAGTGTCCGACGCTCCCGTGCACCGAGATTATGGACGAATCCTTCCGTGGAGTGGTAGGGGATCACGATCGGCTTGCCGTCCTTTTTGAAGTGGTAGCCGAAGTAGCCCTGCTTGTCCTCTCTCGGGTCTTTCTGGTAGTTTTCCCACAGCACTTTCTTTCCCCGGGAGAGGGAGATATGGAGAAATTTCGCCCGAGCCGACTGGATGATAAGGGGGTGATCCATTTTGTTGTGCAGCAACACCTTCAAGTGTTTACCTTCTGCCGTCACGTTGATGTCAAGTCCTTTTTTGCGAAATGCTGCGTCATGGATACCCAAAAATCGATGGCTGGCATGATGCCCGCGCGAACGCCGATTCATCTTCTCCGACCCCCCGGCAACCTCGGGCATATGGCATCGGATGCAGCTCTCACTCGTCTGCCCCTCCTTCATCGCATGGAAGATGGTAACATTGTTTTCGTTCAGCTTGTGCGAATGGCATCCGGTACAGACTTTTTTCGCATAGATTGGATTGGTCACCGAGGAGTGCTGGTCGTTGTGATCGGGGCGTTCGAGGCGGCCGTAGAGGGTAGGTTTGTAGTTGCCAGCCTGACGCCCCATGACGTTGATGTTAAATCGATGGGCTTTTTTGACGTAGGCGATGGTGTGGCAGAAGTAGCAACTGACCGCATCAGTATGGGTTTTGTTGTTCAGATCGGGGCGGGCTTGGCCAGTGACGATCGCCTCGAGATTATCGGCCATCGGCATGTGGCAGGGGGCACAGTCATATTTTTTTGTGCTGATTTTGTCGGCGATCTTACGGTGCAGGGGATCTTTGAAATAGCCCCAGGAATGGGCAGAGTGTTGAAACTCATCGACGATCTTCTCATGGCACTCGGCACACGAGTGGTTGTCCATGTATTTGGCGTGCACAGATGAAAGAATCAGAAAAAAACAGGCAAAAATAAAGGAAGGGGATTTCATGGTAGAGACGCCTTGATAATCTATTGAAACGATTGTTGCAATCGGCTCAACAGATCACCCTCTCTCCAGAGAGGAGAGAGATGTGACTGGAACTTACGCGCCGGGTACGTGCTGGCGGTGCTCGACAGAGTAGGTGAAAGTCGGTGTGGTCAAGTTGTAGATGTACTTGACAAATTTACCAGTCTCAGACTCGTAGATACCGATACGACCGGTGGTCCACTCAGAGATCATCGTCCATTTGCCATGGTTAGCGGGCTCAGCGTGCAGCAAGCGAGGCTGAACAGGATTTTTGACTTTAGGTCCTTTTTTGCCTTCTGGGACAGGAGGGAGGAGTGTCTCTTTGCTGATCTTGGACGCAACTTCGTTGACAGGAACCTTCTCATACTGAGTAGCATCCCATGTCTGAAGGATCTTGCCAGTTTTGGCATCGATCAAGTGACCCTCTTTTTTGCCAACTTCGATGATGCGATCCGTCTCAAGTGTCTCCTTATTGATGAGATAGACTTTGTTGTAGTTCTCAGGTCCGCCCAAAACACAGTCAGACCAGATCCAGGGAGTATCTTCACCCGTACCGACGAAGAGTCCACCACCGGCTGTTTTGATCTTCTTGACCACTTTCCAGCTCGGAGATTCCCAGATGACGACTTGACCAAAGTTCATACTTTGCGTTGCGTTGAGCTGCTTGCCCATTTTCTTGTTGAACCAGCTGGATCCCTGACCAGGGTGTGGCTTGGATTTTTTACCGGTGTATACTTTGGCAGCGAGCTTCATGGTCTTCTGATCCACGATACCCATCAGGTCGGATCCCTGAGAAGCAACCTGAACATAACGACCATAGTCTTCACCTTTGTTCTCATTCAAGAACGCATCATGGAGGACTTTACCGATGTTGGGAATATCACCGACGATGGGGAAGTCCGGCTTGCTGTAGTCAACGACATAAACGTGACCGGCATCCTTGAGTGCGAATGAGAAGTAGGGGCCATACGGAGTGTCTGCAATGTAAGCGACACGGCTGGGCTCGATCTGACCTTCGGTGTTGATAACACGGCTGGTGTCATACACTTTGAGAGGCTCGAGTGTATGGGCATCACACAGGACGGCACCGCCTGGGTTGTAGTTACCGGCCATGACGTATTTACCATCAGGAGAGACGGCGAGACCCCGTGACTCCTGGCCGACTTGTACCGATGCGAGAGCCGGTTGACCGGGAGCGGCGATGTCAAACATGGTCAATTTACCCGAACGGGAGATGGAGTACGCATAGCGGGGCTCTTTTTTGTTGGTCACGGTGACGTGAACCGCGAAGCCCGCTTTGTGGCGAGAGAGAACCTTGCCTGTGGTGGAGTCGATGAAGTCAACCAGAGAAGCATCCCGCTCAGTAGCAAACGTGATGTCACGAACATCTTTGACATCGACTGCTTTGGGATATTTCTTGGCCAACGCTTCGCGATCCGCCAATTTCGTCCAGGAATCATGTACCTCTTTAAAGTCAAGCTTGAGCTCTACGGTGTTTTTCCAGTCCATCAACCAGGCAACCATACCAGCTGCATCGTCTTTGGAAAATTTCTCTTTCCATGCAGGCATCGCTGTGTTTTCACGACCATTGAGGATGGTCTCAGCGAGCATCTCGTGGTTTTTCTTCTTGAGCGCTTTGGGGCGCAGGTCGGATCCGACACCACCTTGGTGGATAGGCCCGTGACAACCCTGGCACTCTTTTTCAAAGACTTTGGCGAAATCCATGCTGGATGTTCCCGCCATTGCCATCGTGGCTGCGAAGCTGCTTACGGCTACGAAGCCCATCAGTTTACCAAATTTCATTTTTTCTCCTTTTGTTAAAATGAACACTTAATTGTAACAGCTAAGCTTTGTCAATAAGCTTTGCCGTTAACAAAACGCAATCCAACCGATACAAACTGTATCAGTTGGAAACATTTATTTACCCAGTTTCTTCTTTTCGCTGAAGTAGATCCAGAACATCGGCAACACGATGATCGTGTGCAGGAAGATCGTCAAGGTGAGTGGCCCCTGGTTCAGCGTACCAAAAAAGCTGGGAACCACGTCAGTAAATTTGTCGAAAAACATGTATATCTCCTTTACAGATGATGCGACCGGACATGTGTCCGAGATCGCTTAGGCCTCAGCCGCTTTGGCTTTTTTTCCGATGGTGAGCAGATCAAGCAGCAGGTAAACGAATCCAACGAACGTTACCAGCCCCATGATCAAACGCCAAAGCTGTGCCTGGACATACCATGGGAGGTTTTGCGCCGTAAAGAAGGCTTGCCATCCGCCACCAAGTTCAGCCCGCTCGACCAAGACTTGCTCATAACCGGCAATGGTCAAGGCTACGGTCATCCCCAGGACTCCGAAGGTGATCAGCACGATCGCCATCTTAGAGTTAAACGTCGCTTTCATTCGCTTGACACCATACGCCCCCTGGACACCCATGTACATCATCCCGATCAGGATGGTCGCATAGGCTCCAAAGAACGCAAGGTGACCGTGAGCCGAAGTAAACTGCGTACCGTGGGTATAAATGTTGACCTGAGGCAAGGTATGGAAGAAGCCCCAGATACCCGCACCGAGGAAGTTACCAAATGCGTTGGTAACGATCCATGCCATACCCGGACCGTTTCCGATGACAGACTTCTCACCATTCTCACCCTGCTCTTTGGCCCAGTCATAGAGGACATGGACAAACATCGCGACCAGTGGTACCGGCTCGAGTGCAGAGAAGAGAGCTCCGATCTCCCACCAGTACTCAGGCGTACCGATCCAGAAGTAGTGGTGACCCAGACCGAGGATACCGGAACCAAACAGCATCAGCACTTCGATCCAGAGCCACATTTCGACAATCTCACGCTTGGCACCAATGAATTTAACCAGTGCATACGCAGCGAGGGTACCGACGAAGACTTCCCAGGTCGCTTCAACCCACAGGTGGATAACCCACCACCACCAGTACTGATCCATGGAGATGTTGTCGGTAAAAAACATTCCGGCAAGATAGAGACCCGCCAGTGCCAGCAAGTTGGCAACCATGACGGTCATGATGCCGGTCTTGCGACCTTTGAGATATGTAAAGAATACATTGGCATAGAAAATCAATACAACGACGACAATACCGATGTCTGCCCAACGGGGGGCTTCGATGTATTCACGTCCTTCGTTGATCAGCCAGATGGTGCTCTCTTTTGCTGGCCCGATCTGGACAAAGATATAGACCAGAACTACCACGGCAATAGCCAAGGTCAAGACCCAAAAAGCCAACTTGCCCAGACCTGCCATAGCAGTCTCTTCACCGGTTTCATCGGTCAGCATATAATATACCGATCCAATCATGGCGTAGAGCATCCAGACAACGAGCGCGTTGATGTGTACCATCCGGGCGACGGAGAAGTCAAAAATCCCGTACAAAAAGCTGGGATAAACAAACTGAGTCGCTGCGATCAATCCCATCAAAAGCTGTGCAGCAAACAGGATAATCGCCACACGGAAATACATCAAGCCGATACGCTGACCGGCATTGGTCAAGTGATTAGATTTGATATTAATGAGCATTGGTGCCTCCTGCTTTGAATTGATCGACGGTTTTGGAGAACCCTCGGGGGAATCCGTTGGTATCGATACTACTCATGTGCTTAAGGAACGCCACCAGACCTTTGGCCTCTTCGGCTGTAATACCCAGGTTGGGCATCATCCGTGCATGCGTAGGATACTTCTCAGGATGCATCAAGAATTCAGCCATCGCCTCTTCTTTGGTGCTCTTGCCGGTCATCCCCTGCATCGTGGCACCCCACATAGGATCGAGCCATGCTTTGGTCAGATCTGGAGCGTAATACGCGCCGTTTCCGAGCAGCGTATGGCAGTTCATGCAGTTTTTCGCCTGCGAACCCAGTTTACCAAGGTGCAGCAGTGCTGCGGCCTCTTTGGGGCTCCACTCTTTGCCGAAGAACGGCTCCTTTTTTCCGATGACGGGTACTTCGTGTCCCCGTTTCTCACTCATTTTGTAATCAATATGGTAATTGATCACGGTCGGTGCCGGGACACGCTTGGTGATCCCCTTCTGCAGATCGGCATCGGTGCCCATCGAAATTTGTCCCATGGTGTCAAATGTCAGCCAGATCAGCAAAATGGTCGCGAAACCGGTCACCCATGCCGCCGAACGGCGCCAGAACGATATGCTGGTCCAAACGGAAAGATTTTCCTTGGCCATGTCTCCTCCTCGTGTGTTTTAATGTGTGTGTTTGTCTGAGCTCTCCGCCTCTTCGTATCGTTTGTCCGACTCACTGATCAAATGAAAGTAGAGATGGGGGATAAACAGATACGCGATCATCGTCACCATCAGTACCTTGGTGGTAAAGTGGTTACTCTGGATCAAGACGGCAAGCTCATACAAACTGAGTGTCTGTAATGCCCACATCAAATAGCCGGCAAGTTGCCATTTTCTGGAGAAATACCCCATTTTGGAGAGGGTGATGATCGCGGCATACCCCACGCCAAAAACTAAGACCAACGTCGAGATGACAAAGATCGGCAAAAACTGATCGGGGGCGATCTCGGGTCGGAAGTAGAGCGGCTCCATCCATGGACTCCTGCTGACTATTTTCTGCGTAGGGGTACCCACAGAGGTACCCCCTAAAGCATTGGCATTATTATGGCAACATCCTCCGTCGATGATGTTGATATAGGTCAAGAAAATGAAAGAAAGAAGTGGGAGAGAAAAGAAGTTACTTGACTAAGATTATCTTAAGGAAATAGCCTTGGCTACGATACAACGGGCAACATGGAACGGCCGGACATAGAGAGGGGAGACAAAGAGATCCCCTTTGATATCCCACCCTTTGGATCGCTGCACAACAACCGACTGCGCCACTTTTCGTAACATGCGACTCTCACAGAGAAGTTGCTTATCCTGAGCAAAAGCCGCACGGACTTCTGCCATGCGGCTGGTCGTCATGTAGTAGTGCCCTCCGATCATCAAAGCAATTACCAACAATGCGCCCAGCAGGCCGTTACGGGGAGCGGTAGGGGACATAAAAGGGCGGGTGGAAACAAACCAGGTGATAAGCAGTACGATCACTCCCATTACCAAATAAGCCGCTTCGAGTTCAAAAAATTGCTGCATGCTTTTTCCTGTTTTTTACTGTATCATATCATACCACTCTGTACAACATCCTTGACGTTTATCAAGTGCCTTTTAGAAAAAACTTTCTATACTGTTGCCCATCTCACAATGGATACTTCAATGAAACGAATACTCTTCCTCGCCCTCTCGGTCGGTTTTCTCATCTTTGGAATTTCCGCTTATATACAGAGTCAGGGCAGTGTCAAAAACAAGCGGATCTATCAAGCCATTCACCCCTTCAGCCCCTATTATTTCGAGAAACGTTTCGGCGGTCTGCAGATCCGGAAAAAGGGGGACGACTCTTTCAAGGAAAAACCCAGTAACATGGAAGTATTTCACCGGATGGATGCTCTCGAAAAAGCCTGGGGGGAAACACACCTTAAACTCTCGGGAAACACACTCACTGTTCACGACGACAACGGCACCGTCCTGAAAACCCTCACCCTCCAGACACCGGATGAACGGCAGTTTGTCCACACCTTCTATGGGCTGTAACATATGGACTCTATGAACATCGTCCTCACCCTTACCTTCAGCATTGTGATGCTGCTGTTTATGGTCTTCCCGGCCATGAAAATCGTCGCATGGATCGAAGGGCGATGGACGATTCCCGAACGCTGGCATAACCCGTTACTCTTTTTTTGGGTCATTGTTTTGTCACTGGCAATTGGTGTTTTTCTGCGATTTTTTTAAAGTGCAACACCCCTGCCAAAATCTCTACCCGCTGCCCACTACCCACTACCCACTTATTTTTCCAACCTCTCTATTACCCAATCTTCGATAAAATAGCTCCAATTTTTCGGATGGAGCATACACATGAACGAAGCACAATACATTTGGATGGATGGAGAACTGGTGCCCTGGGCGGATGCCAAGGTGCACGTCCTCACCCACACCCTCCACTACGGCAACGCGGTTTTCGAAGGCACCCGCGCCTATCAGACCAAAGAAGGGCTGGCAATCTTCCGCCTCGATGACCATACCCGACGGCTCTACAACTCCGCCAAAATTGTCGCCATCACACCCAATATCGATTTTGACACCGTACGGCAGGCGCACATCGACCTGCTCAAAGCCAACGATTTCAAGCAAAACGTTTACATCCGACCCTTGATCTACCTCGGCTACGGCGTCATGGGACTCTACCACGTCCATGCGCCAGTACAGACGATGATCGCCGCGTGGGAATGGGGCGCGTATCTCGGAGACGAAGGGCTCGAAAACGGTATCACCTGCTGCACCTCCTCCATCACCCGCAACCCCAACCGCTCTACGTTTGGCAAGGCCAAAGCCGCCGCCAACTATCTCAACAGCCAAATGGCCAAGTATGAAGCGGTCGAAAACGGATTTGAAGAGGCGTTGATGCTCGATGAGAACGGCTTCATCGCCGAAGGGACGGGCGAGTGCATCTTCGTCGTGCGCGACGGCAAGCTCATCAGCCCCCCCAACGACAACTCCCTCGAGTCGATCACCCAACTGACGATCCTCGAACTGGCTCAAGACTTCGGTATCGAGATCGAACGGCGCAACATCACCCGCGATGAGATCTACATTGCCGATGAAGTGTTCCTCACCGGCACCGCCGCCGAAGTGACCCCCGTCCGCTCGCTGGATCACCGTACCATCGGTGAAGGGAAACGGGGCGAAATGACCCGCCGACTCCAATCGGCCTACTTCGACGTCGTCCACGGACGCGACGATAAATACAAGCACTATCTGACGTACGTCTGATAAAATTAGGAGTGAGGGATTAGGAATTAGGAGTTTTGGTATGTGTTTTTGCAAAACACTTATTTATAAAAAGTGTTGCCTCGCAACACAAACCGGCACTCTCAACTCTCCACTCTCAACTCTCAACTAAATCCAAAGGATTCTCATGCCCGCAGACATGAACGACTATTTTAAAAAACGTAAACCCGGCTCAAATACCAGCAACACTGACGGGGGAAACCCCGGCAATCCCGAAAGCCCCTTTAATGGTATGGGTGGAGGCAAGACCTTCGGCTCATTGGTCATCATCGGGATTCTCATCGCCTTGTTTGCGATGTTCAAACCTTTCACCATCATTAACTCCGGAGAAGTAGGGATCAAGGTTCGTACCGGTAAATTTCAGAAAGAACCCCTCCAGGCAGGCCTCCATTTCTTTATCCCCGTCTTCGAGAAGATCATCCCGGTCAACACCCGCGTCCGAATGATCACCTACAGCAACCAAAACAACCGTACCATCCAGGACAACTATTCCCGTTACGAAGGGGGACTGCGACGCAATCCGGCGATCCGCGTGATGGACTCACGGGGACTCGATGTCGACATCGACCTAGCTGTCCAGTACCACCTCCGCCCTGAGAATGCCCCCGAGACGATCGCCACTTGGGGTGCCGCGTGGGAAAACAAAATCATCAACACCAAAGTGCGTGAGATCGTCCGCGACGTCATCGGAAAATACGGTGCCGAAACCCTGCCGCAGAAACGGACCGAGATCGCCAAAGAGGTTCAGGATCGCGTCCGCAAAACGGTCGAGTCGATCCCCCACAAGCCGGTCGTGCTCGACTCGGTGGAGTTGCGTAATATCGAGCTCCCCGCCAAGATCAAGCACAAAATTGAAGAACTCCAAGCCGAGAAACAGAACGTTATGATTGCCGAACAGCAAAAGACCCGTGCCAAACAGGAAGCGGAGCGCAAAGCGGAGATCGCCCGCGGTGAAGCGCAGAAAAAACGGATCGAAGCTCAGGGGCACGCCGACAAGATCCGCATCGAAGCCGAATCTCAGGCCAAAGCTAACAAACTCATCTCTGATTCTCTCACCCCCCAGCTGATCCAGCTTGAGCAGATCAAAACCCAGGCGAAATTCAACGAAGCCCTGCGCGTCAACAAAGACGCCCAGATTTTCCTCACCCCCGGCGGTGCCGTCCCCAACATTTGGGTCGACGCCAAAAGCAAAGCGAAGCAAGCCACGGTTGCCGGGCAACAGTAGTCGCGTAGGGTGTGCAACCGCACACCAAAAACCACACGTCAGTGGGTAGTGGGTAGTGGGTAGTGGGTAGAAGCTGTACTATTATATAAACAGTCTCTACGCACTACGCACTACGCACTACGCACTGATAATTTCGGAGAAATTATCATGCAAATAGATTGGAACAAAACCCCCCTCATCCCCGCCATCGCCCAGGACGCCGAAACCGGTGAAATGCTGATGCTTGCCTACATGAACGAAGAGGCCTACACCCTCACCCTCTCTACCGGATACGCCCACTACTTCAGCCGCTCCCGCCAGCGCTTGTGGAAAAAGGGAGAGAGCTCCGGCCATACCCAGGAAGTCCTCGACGTGATCCTCGACTGCGACGCCGATACTGTCCTCCTCAAGATCAAGCAAAACGGGGTCGCCTGCCACACCGGCCGCCGGAGCTGCTTCTTCACCTCTGTCACGCAGGAGAAAGAGCTCTTCGAAGCCGAAGTGGACACCTCAGCCGTCTATGGAGTCGTCGATACCCTCTACCACACCATCCTCGAACGTAAAAATGCCAAAGCGGAGCAAAAGTCCTGGACGAAAAAACTCCTCGACGACCCCGCCCTCCTCCAATCCAAGATCCGCGAAGAAGCCGACGAACTCGCTCGCGCCATCGACAACGAACCCGACGAAAATGTCATCTACGAAGCCGCCGACCTCCTCTACCATGCCCTCGTAGGACTGGCCAGCCGTGACATCACCCCCGATCGCGTCAAGCAGGAGCTGGCTCGAAGATTTGGCACCAGCGGCATCACAGAAAAAGAGGCACGCGCAAAATGACACCTATCCGAATAACAAATTACGGGACTAAAGTCCCTACTCCTTTTCATAAAAGCGTTGCACAGCAACGCCTACCAAAACTATTCACTATTCACTATTCACTATTCACGACCAACCATGTCCTATAAAGTCAACAACGCCAAAAGCGCCTTCCACGCCTTCATGCTCTCCGTCGGCACCACCGTTGCCGAGCCAGCTACCATCCTGCCGCTGCTGGTACACCACTTCAGCAGCTCCCTCGTGCTGGTCGGGGTCTTTGCCTCCCTCTTGCGCGGAGGGGCAATAGCCGTACAGCTCTTCGCAGCATTTTATGCCCAGAGCTACGATCGCGTGATGAAATTCATGCACAGGGTTTTTTTCTTCCGCTTCGCCTCGTGGTTTGCCGTGGGAGCGAGTATTTATCTCGTCGGTGATCGCAACCCTACCCTCACCCTGTGGCTGATCGGCATCTTCTTTTTTACCTTTTCGTTCTCCGCCGGATTTGGCGCGATCTATTTCAAGGAGATCATCGCCAAAGTCTTCGACTCCAAAGAGCGGGGTAGTGCCATGGCCAACCGGCAGTTTTTCTCTGCAGCCGGTGCTATCATCAGCGGGGGGATCGCCGGATGGGTACTGGAAAATTTCGAAGCGCCCAACAACTACGCCTTTCTCTTCATGATCTCCTCGTTTATCGTCCTCGCAGGCCTCATTGCCTTTGGCTCCATCGACGAGCCCCCCAAAGCCAAAACGCAGGAGCGGGAAAAGAGCTTCCTCGCTTTCCTTAAAAATGCCCGAACCATCCTCCGAAACGACCGAAGATTGCAATTGCAAATCATGGTTTCTCTGTTGGGTTACTCCTTTTTGCTTGCGATGCCCTTCGTCATCATCAAAGCCAAAGAGACCGTCCATCTAACAGGCTGGATGATCGGGGGCTTCATCACCATCCAGATGATCGGCGGGATGATCGGCAACCTCTTCCTCTGGAAACGCTTCGCCCCCGATTACACCCGGATGCTCACCGTAGCGTACGGCTTCATGATCACCGCGTTTATCATTGCTCTCTTTGCTCATGGGGCTTGGATGTATGCTGCGATCTTCTTCATCTTCGGCATCGGGATGGACGGCTTCCGTAATGCCGACACCAACCTCGTCCTCGAGATCGCCCCCGAGGACAAACGCCCCGTCTACGTCGCCATCCAATCCACCCTCGTCTCTCTCGGACTTTTCTTCTCCGTCCCCGGCGGCTTCCTCCTCGAGTGGTTCGGCTACACTGTTCTCTACCTCATCACCTTGGTCATGCTCACCACTGGCTTGATTTACACCCGCAAGCTCAAGCATCATATTCAGGCACCCGCTGCGTCATAGCGTCCTGCATGTTGTCAGCTGAAGCCAACCTTACCTCACCATTCACCAATAACGGCACGCCCGCGTGCCTTATTTTACTTCGGTTAAACTTCCGCTCCTACAATTCGAAATATAAAAAGCGGTGTCTTCAAGGGCATCGTAACCAAAGGAGCAACCCATGAAAAAACCCTTGAAATACGTCGGACTTATCGCACTGCTCGGAGCGCTGGGGATCGCCAGTGTCCAAGTACAAAAAGTCAGTGCCACCCCGGCCAATACCCAGCCTACTGCCACCGATCCTTTCGCGCAAATGGACAAAATTTTCGAACTTCAAATGCGTGAGATGCGTCGCATGCAGCAGCAGATGGATGCGATGTTCCAAAATTTTGGACAAAACTTCCAAACCCCTGCCCTCATGCAGACCCCCCATCTGATCCACTCATCCGGGGTACTGAGCTCAGGCTTCCAGGACAAAGGAGATCACTATACACTTACCATTCGTATCCATGATCTCAAAAATGCCAAAGTAAACATTACAGCCGAAAACGGCATGCTCACCGTCACTACCCAGTCTCAAAACAAGCAGGAGCAAACCAAGGGCAACTACGGTAAAGTGATCAGCTTCTCCAGCAGCAGCTCCACCGAGAGCTTCACCCTCCCTCCCGATGCTGATGCCGCCACGATCAAGGCTGAGCAGAAGGATAATACCATCACCATCACGCTGAAGAAAAAGAAAGGAGCTGCCTCCAAAGCCAAAGTGATTCCGATCCAGAAGAAGGACGGCAACAAAACCAAGTAACGATCCCTACTCGTTCCATATCTCCCGAGGCTGTGAAAGAACAGGCATTTTATAGGAGCAGGGGCTTTAGCCCCGTTAAAATAGTGCCATTTTATGGAAGCTTGTTATACGGGACTGAAGTCCCTACTCCTATATTCCTGAGTTCTTTCACAGTCTCT
>JALVWV010000094.1 GCA_027023145.1 Campylobacteraceae bacterium
TGGCAATATTGAACACTCGCACCTGCTTTGGGTGTGCAAGGAACCGCTTGATCTGTTTGCCGATCAGTGCCCACATGGAGATCGCAACAAAGATACTGAACATGGAGAGAAGCACAGCGATAGCAAGACTCGTCCGATACTGCTCCGGGATCATGTAGACAGTAACCGTCGTCAGCGCTCCTGCCCAGGCTTTAGGATTGACCCATTGGAAGACCACTGATTGCCAGAAGGTGATCGGTGGCGTACGTTCTTCGGGGAGCATCTCGGCATCAATGGGTGCGGTAGCAATGCGCCAAGCGAGATAGAGGACATAGACGATGCTGGTATATTTCAACAACAGAAACGCCATAGCATACTGATCCATCAACGGACGGAGTACCAATCCGATGAGCAACAGCATCATCGGGAACCCTACCAAAACCCCAAACAGATGGGGAAGTACCTTTCGATACCCATAATTAAACCCGATCGTCATGGCGATAATGTTATTCGGACCGGGTGTCAATCCCGCCACGGCAATAAACAGTGAAATCGCCAGCAACCAGTCCCAACTCACATATGATCCTTTTTTGGAGACATTATAGCCGATTCTGAGAAAATTTGACTTTTTTTTGACTATTTTTTGGTATCATTTCATTCTGCCCGGATAACTGGAAAACGTCACTCCCCCAAGTCACTCCCTCTCCAGCTCCGGGTCAGACCCTCCTCGATTTTCCCAAACTTTTTTAAAACGTTTTTGATGTAGGGTGTTGTCCCCTGACAACACCAAAATACCAAAGATCACAACAGACCAAATCTTGTCAAAGAATGTGCAATCCAAAACAAATGAAAAAATGCCATAAGAATCGGTGTTGTAAGGGCACAACACCCTACGGAAAATAAGGCTTACGGGATAAAAAACTTGGGAGAGTTTACCAGCCCCTGCACTCAGCAAAAGGGGAGGAGGAAAATGCTTTTGAAAGGACTTCAGAAGCGAGTGCAGGCAACCGATAGGAACATTATGCGCTCAAAAGGTAAATTGAGGGTAAACAGAGAAACCTATAGCTTTCCATACTCCTCCTTCAAATCATTCAAAAAGGTGATAATCCGGTCGTGGAAGATCCGCTCTTCCTCATCATCGATACACTCTTTAAAGGTTGCAAACAGCTCCGTGTCGATCTTACGGGTGTAGCGAGGGGTGTTTTTGACATCGTCAGCGATCCGTTTGATGAGGCTGTCATAAACCAGGTTGTTGTTTTCGGTCACTTTGTCGTAAAACTCATGCACCGCCTCGAGGAGCACTTCGGCACGGTCAGAGTCATCCGGATAGAGTGCATGGGCGACTTCCCGGAGTTTGGCTTCTTCGCAGGCATTGATCTTGTCGCCGTTTCCGAGGACAAGGAGGGTCAGAAGCTTGGCGCGAAACGCCAGCGAATCGCTGTGATACAGGAGCACTTCGCGGAACATGTTGATGAGTTTGTGTTTGAGCGACGTGGACATCGTACTCCTTTGATCGTCCTCTATCGCCGGAGTGGCGATAGAGTGTTTAGAGTTGCGGGCCGGCTGAGGAGAAATCGAACGCGCTTCCCCGGTCATTGTAGCGGTCGAAATTGGCGATAAACATTCCGGCCAGTTTGGCCAGAGTGGCATCATAGGCCTCTTTGTCTCCCCAAGTATTACGGGGGTTGAGTACGGCATCATCAGCGACCCCATCGAGGTGTTTGGGGATGGAGAGGTTAAACGTCGGGAGTGTTTCAAACTCTGCCTCATTGATCGAACCGTTGAGGATACCATTGATGCAGGCGCGGGTGTCTTTGATGCTCATCCGTTTGCCCACACCGTAGGGGCCGCCCGTCCAGCCGGTGTTGACGAGATAAACGTGGACATCGTGCTCGTCGATTTTTTCTCCGAGGAGTTTGGCATATTCGGTAGGGTGGAGAGGCAGGAACGCTTCGCCGAAGCAAGCTGAGAAGGTCGCCACTGGCTCGGTGATCCCCCGCTCGGTACCAGCGACCTTGGCCGTATAACCGCTGAGAAAATAGTACATCGCCTGCTCTTTGGTTAGCTTACTGACTGGTGGGAGGACACCAAAGGCATCGGCCGTGAGGAAGATGATGTTGCTCGGGTGTCCGGCCATGAGCCCCTTTTGATGGTTCTCAATGTGCTCAATGGGGTAGGAGACCCGGGTGTTTTCGGTCTTGGAGTCGTCACTGTAGTCGATCACACCATTGACATCGGCCACAACATTTTCCAATAGGGCATTTTTGCGGATCGCCCCGAAGATCTCGGGTTCACTCTTGGGGTCGAGGTTGATCACCTTGGCGTAACACCCCCCCTCGAAGTTGAACACGCCGTCGTCATCCCATCCGTGTTCATCATCCCCGATGAGGGCGCGATCGGGATCGGTCGAGAGGGTGGTCTTGCCCGTACCGGAGAGACCGAAGAAGAGGCACACATCCCCCGCTTTGCCGACGTTGGCCGAGCAATGCATCGAGAGTTTCCCCTCCAACGGCAACCAATAGTTCATCATCGAGAAGATCCCTTTTTTCATCTCACCGCCATACCAAGTACCCCCGATGACAGAGGTGTTTTCCTCGACATTGAAGGCCACAAAAACATCAGAATTCAAGCCGTGCTTTTCGTAATCTTTATCGACCGTTTTGCAAGCGTTGTAGACGGTGAAGTCGGGCTCGAAATCCTCGAGCTCCTCTTCAGTGGGACGGATAAACATGTTTTTGACAAAGTGCGCCTGCCAGGCCACTTCGGTGACGAAGCGGACTTTGCGACGGCTGGCGGGGCTGGCACCAGCATAGACATCGGTGATGTAAATGTCCTTGCCCGAGAGTTGGCGGCGACTGAGGTCGAGGAGTTCATCGTACGTGGCTTTGTCGATAGGCTGGTTGACATCCCCCCAGGCAATATGCCCGTTGGAGGGGGGCTGATCGACGAAATACTTGTCTTTGGGGCTGCGACCGGTGAAGATCCCCGTGTCACACATGGCCGAACCGCTGGTGGAGATTTTGCACTCCCCGCGATTGATCTCATGCGCCTGCAGCGCATCGTAGTCGAGGTTGTAATAAATCTCACCAATATCATTCAGACCCAGTTTGTCCAAGCCCTTGGGGGTTTTACTGCTCATGCATTCCTCTTTGTTATGGAGTAGTCGTATGACTATTTGCCGTCGAGATGATCGGCCAGACGCTGAAGCTCAGCACGGTAGGCTGCGGCATCGAAGTTGTCGATACGTGCCACACCGTCTGCCACCGCTGCTTCGGCGACGGCAGAAGCGACATAGACCAGAACACGGCGGTCAAACGGTGAAGGGATGATGTACTCATGGCCGAAGCTCATGTCGTCACGTCCGTGAGCCTGCTTGACCGATGCC
>JALVWV010000095.1 GCA_027023145.1 Campylobacteraceae bacterium
GTGCAACAGCATAACAAATTGTTATATTAAAGCTCTCCGGAGATCTGTCATCCTGGCTTCATGCTTGGATGGGGAATTTTTCGGAGGGTTCAATTAGAAATTAGAAATTTTGGTATGTTGTGCTTTGCAAAACTTTTATGGGGAGAGGAGAGCGAGTAGGGTGCGCGATTGCGCACCTGTGGAGTGGAGAGGATGAGATCACATCTCGTACATCAGATGGGTGGCTTTGGTGACGTTGTGATCGAGACCGATCTCTTCGGGGGTGCATCCCAGGGCGAGAGCTACCATCTGAGGCATGTGGAGAACAGGGAGCTCAATGTCACGTCCGAGTTGTTTGCCAGCGCTGTCCTGCTTGAGATCCATGTTGAGCTGACAGAGGGGGCAGGGGGTCACCATCAGATCAGCGTTGTTGTCGATCGCATCGAGCAGAGCGGTACCGCTGAGGGCATTGCTTGTCTCGGGTGCTTGAAGGTCGACGTGAAAACCGCAGCACTTGTTTTTGCTCTCATAATCGACAGCATTCCCTTCAAGCGCTTTGATGAGATTATCGAGAGAAGTGGGCGCATAAGGATTTTCATGATGGTTGTATTTGCCGAGGAACTCTTCCGAATCGTATGAGACTTCTCCTCCCCCTTCGCTGGCTTCAAGCTCAGGCTGGGGCATGTTGTGCTTGTGGTGCAGGTGGCTTGGGCGGATGTTGTGACAGCCATAAAAAGGGGCGATGTTGTGGCTTGTAAGTGGATGGGTGACTCGGGCACGCAGGTTGTCCAGCCCGTAGTCGTCGATCAGCGCATAAAGGAAGTGCCGCACTTGAGATGTCCCTTTGTACTCGAGACCAAATTCTGCCAACGATTCGTTGACCTTGGCACGCATCTGAGGATCGTGATCGAGACGCTCCTTGGTGGTGACAAGGTTGAGCTGACAGGTGTTGCAGATGGTGACGACATCCAGCCCCCGCTGTTCGGCATAGCAGATGTTGCGGGCGTTGAGTGTCAGGGAGAGCACTTCATCAAAATCCTGTAAATGGCTGGCACCGCAGCAGCTCGCTTCGACGAGATCGACGAGTTCAATGTCGAGTTTTTTGGCGACGGCCAACGTCGAGGAGAGGAGCTCTGGGGTTGATTCTTTTGCCGTACATCCGGTGTAGAGGGCATATTTCAGTTTAGGCATCGGGCGTCTCCTTAATCCAATTTACTTGTTTGAACTTTTTCGATGATCGTCTGGATCTCATCGAGCTTTTCACTGCGGGGCATTTTCTTCTTCATCACATCAAACGGATGGACTTTGCCAGCTTTGACCATCTTGAGGGCTTCACTGAGGTGTTTGACCACCCCGAGGCCTTCGGAGTAGAGGACGATGTCCTGCTCATCGAGGTAGCCAAATTTTTTGATCGAGCGGGTGAAGCCTTCGGCGTGTTTGGTCGCGACGTTGCGTTGGGCAACGCCTTGCTCAAACTGCATGTTGTGGAGTTTGGTGATTTTCTCGAAAGGGTTGACCTCTTTGGGGCACGCTTCGACACATTCGTTGCATTTGACACAGTCCCAGACCCCCTGGCCGAGCTCGGCCGTCATCTCGAGGCGTTCTTTGGCGGCGGTATCGCGGGGGTCGACCGCGAAGCGGTACGCAGCAGCAAACGCGGCCGGTCCGAAGAAGGCATCGTTGACCTCCAGTACTGGGCAGGCATAGTGGCATCCGCCGCATTGGATGCAGTAGTCGGCATCAAGGAATTGCTCCACTTTGGTTTGTGGCATGAGAGTTTCCGTCTCAGGGTGCGGATCGACATCCGCTTCGACGTAGGGCTTGATGGCAGCGTGTTTCTCCCAGAAATCTCCTTTGTCGATGATCATATCTTTGATGGCACGCTTCTGGCTCTGGGGTTCAAAAACCAGTTCGTCACCGAAGAGGTCGATCATGTCTTGTGCGTTTTGCTTGCACGAGAGGACGGGTTTGCCGTTGACCTTGATCCCGCAGGCTCCGCAGATACCGTGGCGGCAGCTTCGGCGGTAACTGAACGATCCGTCGTGCTCCCATTTGATCCGGTTGAGCAGGTCGAGGATTAGCTCGTCTTTGCCCACTTCCATTTCGTATGTTTTGTAGGCGGGGAGGTAGTCGGTCTCTGCGTTGAAACGAAAGGCCTTGATGGTAATGCTTTTGGTTTGGGTACTCATACTCATATCGGCTCCTTAATACTTGCGCTCTTGGGGCTCGAATTTGCCCATCACGACATCCCCATATTCGAGGTTCAAGGTGTAGTCGTCGTTCAGTGTCGCGTAGGTATGCTTCATGAAGTGCTCATCATCCCGCGTCGGGAAGTCTTCACGGTAGTGTGCCCCGCGACTCTCCTCACGTGCCAGAGCCCCCTCGACGATGAAGAGGCTGAAGTCGATCATATGCCCCAGCTCAATCGCTTCCTGTAGATCGGTATTGTAGGTGTTGGATTTGTCATCGATACGGATATTCTGATAGCGACGGTGGAGTTCGGTCAATTTCTCTTTCTGGCGCTGGAGGGACTCAGCGGTTCGGAAGACCCCGGCATCCATCGTCATGCTCTCCTGCAGCTCTTCACGCAAGGCTGGGACACGCTCGTCTCCGTTGTTTTCACGGATCCAGTTGAACTCATTGATCATCGTTTGTGCATCTTCGGCGGTTGCTTTAACTAGCTCAATGTTGTCGAGATCTTCGATCATCGCTTTGCCCGCTTCTCGACCGAAGAACAGGGCTTCGAGGAGGCTGTTGGCGCCGAGGCGGTTGGCGCCGTGGACACTGACGCAGCTGCACTCACCGGCCGCATAGAACCCTTCGACAAACTCGGTGGGAGATTTGCGCACCTGGCAGCGGGTATTGACGGGGATTCCCCCCATGGAGTAGTGGGCTGTGGCAGCGATCATGATGGGTTCTTTGAGCATGTCCTGACCGAGGAAGGTGATGGCCAGCTCCCGCAGTTCAGGAAGTTTGGTCATGATGGTCTCTTCGGGGAGGTGGGTCAGATCGATGTAGACGGCGTCTTTGTTGGGACCGACTCCGCGTCCTTCGCGGATCTCTTCCATGATGGCGCGGCTGACGACGTCCCGACTGGCAAGCTCCATGGCGTTGGGAGCGTATTTTTCCATGAAACGCTCCCCCTCACTGTTGAAGAGGCGTCCCCCTTCGCCCCGGGCGGCTTCGGAGATGAGGATCCCCGATCCCCCCAGTCCGCTGGGGTGAAACTGGACAAACTCCATATCCTCGAGCGGCAGGCCCTTGCGGGCGACGATGGAGAGGGCATCGCCGGTGTTGGCGTGGGCGTTGGAGTTGATCTTGTAAGCTCGGCCGTATCCCCCGGTGGCAAACATGGTGACTCTGGCATTGAA
>JALVWV010000096.1 GCA_027023145.1 Campylobacteraceae bacterium
TTGTTATATCTTTACTTCTTATCTCAAAGATTACTTCAGCTAATATTATAAATATCGGCTCTGCATAGACGAACTATGGTAAAATTCTCTCACTTTTCTCTAAGGATACAACGTGATCAAAGCTTTCTACAAAAACAAACGATGGATATGGTGGGCGTATGGCGGGATGGTCGTTTTGCTGGTCAGCCTGTATGCCCAGGTGCAACTGACGGTCGCTATCAACAAATGGTACGGCGCTTTCTACGACATCCTGCAGCACGCCACCGACCACAACGTCAGTGAATTCTGGGATCAGATGGTCACGTTTGCCAAAATTGCATTTCCTTATGTTCTCATCGCCACAGCAACGGCGTACTTCACCCGAGTCTATGCCTTCAAATGGCGAGAAGCGATCACATTTGATTATCTGCCGCAGTGGCGGGAGACCCAACACGAAGTCGAAGGGGCTTCCCAGCGGATTCAGGAGGACATTTACCGTTTTGCCAAGATCATCGAATCGCTCGGGCTCCAAGTAGTGCGTGCCATCATGACACTCATCGCCTTCCTCCCGATCCTCTGGGGGCTGAGCAAAAACGTCACCGTCCCATATATGCCCCATGAGGGCTCCCTCGTGTGGGTCTCGCTGATCGTCTCAGTCGGCGGGCTCATCATCTCATGGTTCGTGGGGATCAAACTCCCCGGACTGGAGTACAACAACCAGAAAGTCGAAGCCGCCTTCCGCAAGGAGCTCGTCTACGCCGAAGACGACAAAGAACAGTACGGCCACATCCCCACCATGGTCGAGCTCTTCACCGGACTGCGGATCAACTACATCCGCCTCTTCAACCATTATGGGTATTTCGACATTTGGCTCAACTCATTCGAGCAACTGATGATCATCGTCCCCTATATTATAGTGGGACCATCCCTTTTCAGCGGCGCCATCACGCTGGGTGTTCTCATGCAGGTGAGCAACGCCTTCTCCAAAGTCCGCGAATCGTTCTCCATCTTCATCGGCAACTGGACGACCATCACCGAACTGCGTAGCATCCACAAGCGCTTGAGGGAGTTTGAGGTCAATATCGGGTATGGGGTGAAGAATGAGGAATTAGGAATTAGGAATTAGGAATTTTGGTATGCACTGCCGGGCAGTGCTTTCACTGGTTCCATATCTCCCGATATGGAACCCATACACCATATCGAGTTTGTCAGGGGCGTGCCATATCAGGAGATATAGCGCGAGAAGGAATTTTGGTATGCACTGCCAGGCAGTGCTTTTATTCTGGAGCAGGGACTTTCGTCCCGTGTTGCGCGTTGCGTGTTAAGTAGGAGTGGGCGGGAGGCGCATCACACAAAGCCAAACAATCGTAACACCTAACTCGTAACACGTAACGCTTAGCACGCAACACGCCAAAAGGAAACAACAACCATGAAACACCCGCCCCCAAAAAAACACATCCTCCTCTTCGACCTCGACGGAACCCTCATCGACTCCACCGAAGCGATCCTTGAGAGCTTTCGCATCACCTATGCGACCCTCGGTCTTCCTGCACCCAAAGATGCAGACGTGACTGCCCTCGTCGGCTACCCACTCGACGACATGTTTGCTCGTCTGGGCATCCCCGCTGAGCAGATCGATACCTGCGTTCGCATTTACAAAGAGTATTATCGGCACATCAGCCGTGCCAAGACGGTTTTGTTGCCTGGAGCCCAAGAAGCGGTCGAAAGTGCCGCACAATTTGCACACCTCGGCATCGTCACCACCAAAACCGGCCGTTTTTCCATTGAACTCATGGAACATCTGGGTCTGATGGAGTATTTCGCCGTCCTCATCGGCCGCGAAGATGTCCACCACCCCAAACCCAATCCCGAACCGATCTACAAAGCCCTCGAAGCACTACCAGAAGTAACCGGAAACACCTATATGATCGGTGACACTTGCATGGACATGGACGCCGCTAGGGCTGCCGGAGTGATCGGCATGGGTGTACTGTGTGGGTATGGGACGGCGAAGACGCTGGAAGGGTGTGCGGAAATTCTAGTGGCGGATGCGGGGGAGGCCGTGGAGGAAGTAAAAACTAGGGGTTACGCTATTTCATCTGTGCGATGAGTACCCCTTCGATGAGCTTGTCAATATCGCCGTCGAGAATCGCATCGACGTTGCTAAAGGGTTGTCCGCTGCGGGTGTCTTTGACCTGTTGATACGGCTGGAGGACGTAGGAGCGGATCTGGTGCCCCCAGCCGATGTCGCTTTTTTCGATCCCGTCGACTTCAGCCTGTTTCTTGGCCATTTCGTATTCGTAGAGGCGGGATTTGAGCATCTTCATCGCAGCGGCTTTGTTTTTGTGCTGGCTGCGGTCGTTCTGGCACTGGACGACGATGCCGGTGGGTTCGTGGGTGATCCGGATGGCCGATTCGGTTTTGTTGACGTGCTGGCCACCGGCGCCGGAAGAGCGGTAGGTGTCGATGCGGATGTCCTTGTCTTCGATCTCGATGTCGATATCGTCGTCGATCTCGGGGGAGACCATCACGGAGGTGAAGCTCGTGTGGCGTTTGGCGTTGGAGTCAAAGGGGCTGATCCGCACGAGGCGGTGAATGCCGTTTTCGACTTTGAGGTAGCCGTAGGCGTTTTCCCCTTTGATGATGAAACTGGCGTCCTTGATCCCTGCTTCATCTCCCGGCTGGTAGTCGAGCCCTTCGACTTTGAACCCGTGCCGTTCCGCCCAGCGGAGGTACATCCGGTAGAGCATGCTCGCCCAGTCCTGCGACTCGGTACCCCCGGCACCGGGGTGGATCGTGACGATGGCGTTGGCGCCGTCGTGTTCGCCGCTTAGCATCATCTGCACTTCGAGGGCATTGATATGCTCGTTGAGCGACTCGGCATCTTCGTAGAGCATCTCGAGGGTCTCTTCATCCCCTTCGGACTTGGCAAGCTCAAAATACTCCTGCGCATCGGCGAGGGCATCGTTGGCCGCGTCGTAGGTAGCGAGGATCCGTTCGGTACGGGTCTTCTCCTGCGAAATCTTCCCGGCTTTCTCAGCATCCGTCCAGAATGACGGTTCCTGCTGCATCGTCTCGATCTCCTCGAGGCGGGCACGGAGGGTGTCGGGCTTGACGATGTTGGTAATGTTGTCCATTTTGGCGGAGAGGCTTTTGAGCATCTCGCCGTATTCGTATGCGTCCACGGTTGAAAAAGTTCCTTTTCATAGAGGGTAGAGGGTAGAGGGTAGAGGGTAGAAAGCTACCGACGATCCTCATGTATCTCTAACCAAGGTTTTTGTTGCACAATTTTATCAAAAAGTTACACAATGGCAGTTGTTTTGACCCATTCTACCCTCTA
>JALVWV010000097.1 GCA_027023145.1 Campylobacteraceae bacterium
AGAGGGCAAACGGAATTAAAAAATAGACTAGGTTCCACCACGGCTTGGTATGGTGGAAAATAACGCGGTCGAGTTTGTAGCTGTACCATTGAAGATTGGTGATGACATAATAGCCAATGGCAGTGAGGAACAAAAGATAGGCGATAAGGTTGAGGATGATCATGGGCGCTCCGGAAAGGTGTTGGGGAATTTTAGCATAATAAGGGCTAAGTATGGATGTAATTCATCGCGCAGGGTGTGCAACAGCACACCAAAATCGCATTAATTAGGGACACAACTTCAGTCGCGTTTGGTGGGAATGAAGTCTCCTTTTATACCACCATCTCTTCGGGGCTTGGACTTTAGTCCAACAAACGCGCCAGCGTATCTTAGGAGCAGGGACCTTGACCCTGTCAGGCAGGACGGAAGTCCTGCCCCCAGGTTTTCGTGGGACTGAAGTCCCAGCCCCTTGTTTTTGGTGCACAATTGCGCACCCTACGCGACGCATTCCTCTATAATGATCTTGGCAATCTCCGCCCCATGCTTCAAAAAGAAAAAATGATCTCCTTCCATCGGTATCAATTTACTGTTGCCAAGGAGTTTGTTGATCTGAGCACCCGTCCAGAGAGGCGTCGCGGTGTCTTCTTTGCCCCAAAAACAAAGCCCCTTCCCTTCAAACGCAGCAAAACGATCCGAAAAATCCTCATCAACCACATTTTTGAATGTTTCATACATCCCCTCATTCATCCCCTGTGCATCGGCACTGACAAAAAGACGACGCAGATAGGCAATCCCGAAAGGTTTAAGGAGTTTGAAGAGGCGAATCTTGAAGCGGACTCCCAGCGGCTTGGGGACGGGGATGCCGGCTGAAGAGAGAAGCACGAGGCACGACGGGTTGAGCAGGGTTGCTACTTTGCCCCCGAAGGAGTGCCCAGCGATGATCTCCGGCATGATGCCGATCTGTTCAAGAAAGATTTGCAGGATCGCAGCATAATCTTCTGTCGTAAGGGGACGGTCATTGGGGCTTTTGCCAAATCCGGGCATATCGACGTAAATGTGCTGATACTCCGGGAGGTGTTTCCCAAATGCCTGCTGCATAATCTGTTGATTGCTCCCCCAGCCGTGAAGGATTAGGATAGTACGCTTGTAACCGGGGTTGAGTCGTGTATAGTTGAGGGCAAAATCTTCCCCCTTGTATCGGCAGAGTTTCGAGGCCATGGACTATCGGAGCTTTTGGATTTTGTCGAAGCCATACACATCAGGAAAGAGCTGCAATCCACCACTGCCGACATAAGCAGTCTGGTATACAATGTGCACCGGGATATTGCGTTGGAGCTTGACATAGCTGATTTTATGAGACTTTTGATGCTTTTCGATTGTCCCAAGCGACGTAGAGGCATAGCCGGTTGCCACCTTTTTCAAGAGGTCTTTTGGGCGGGAGAGGCGCATGCACCCATGACTGTATGCACGACTCTTCCGCTTAAAGAGCGATTTGGCTTGGGTATCATGCATGTAGACCGAAAAGCGGTTGGGGAACATGAATTTGACGGTTCCCAAGGCATTCTTCTTCGAGGAGCCCTGTACGACCCGATACGGGATAGGCGTTTTGTTCTCTTTGCCCATGTACTTTTTCCAATCAACCGATGCGGCATCGACAATCGGGGCATCTGTTGTGAATCCGCCATACACTTTCATATTGTGGCGCTTAAGATAAGCTGCCATACGCCCGTGGTGCTTAGTAATCGTATCGCGCAAGATATTTTCCGTCATTGTCCATGTCGGGTTGAGGACGACGTATTTCATGGTTGAACTGAAGATAGGGGTTTGCCATGCCGGTTTGCCAACTATAACTGGAAATTGCATGGTCACACTGCCCCCTTCATAAAAGCGGAGCATGAATTCTGGAACATTGACTTCGATGTAGGTATCCCAATGTGTTTGTGGCATCAGTTTGGTTCGCTCAATGCTCAGACGGATTTTGCGCATTTTCTCATCCATGACTCCCGGCTTGTAGTAGCCGAGAAGCTTTTTGAACTGGGGGTTTTTGGGCACATAAGGTTGCAATATCTCCTCGATTGTTGCTCCCTTTTTGAGTTGAGTCAAGATGGCAGTCGCATCAACTTTTTGCTGCTTGATATCGAAATATGTTTTGATTCCGCGTCCGCTGCGCCCCGATTGGGATGCACGAAAAGCAGAAAGGTCGATACAGCTGTTGGCCAGATTGCGAGCATAGCCGACGAGCATACGGCTGAGTATCTCCGTATCCTTGTTGACCTGATACTGCTGATAGAGACCGTCAAGCCCACAGGCGGAAGCATAGCGATCCTCTTTGTAAATCGAGAGGAAGGCGTCCCGATCAGCCGGTTTCCACCCATTGGCATCCTTGACTCCAGGAACCCCTGAACATCCTGCTATCAAGAGTATCATACCGATTGCTGCACCCAAATTGCGTTTCATAAAATATCCCTTTCCGCTGTACCGCTTCATGTCAAGCATGTCAAAAAAGTAGTGATTTCATTATACCATTTCAACTTTAAATGTAAGCCGTTTAAGAGATTGTAATCTTTTGAGAGCAGGCATATGATGAGCTGAAAGCCCACTGGAGATTGTACCCGCCGAGGCGACCGGTCACATCGAGCACTTCTCCGACAAAATAGAGCCCCGGAGCCAAAAAACTCTCCATCGTCTCCGGGTCGATCTCCTCCACCGATACCCCACCCCGCGTCACTTCAGCCTTGCTGTACCCGAAAGTGCCCGCCGGAGCCATTGTATAAGTACTTAGACTGTGCAGTCGGGCAATCTCGTCCGAATACAATTGCTTAGACGGTTTGTCTTCGATCTCCAAATGCTTGAGGAACGCTTTGGCCATCCGACGCGGCACAGGAAGGAGTGTGCTGATCTGCTTTTTGCTCCCCCGCAACGTCTCCCAGTCAAACCCGGGTACCCAGTCGATCGTCATCCGCCCTTTCTGCCAGTAAAGAGAAGCATCGAGCACCGCCGGGCCGCTGATCCCCTTGTGGGCAAAGAGGAGATTGCCGCTGATGGTCTTGTCGGCTACCGTGATCTGCACCGGAGTCGAAAGACCGCTGAGCTCCTTGAAAAACGCTTGCTCCCTCTGAAGCGTCAACCCCACAAGTGCCGGACGGGGCGGGACGATCGTGTGACCAACACTTTCGGCGATCCGGTAGCCGATGTCGGTCGCCCCCAGCCGGGGGAAGCTGATCCCTCCGGTCGCCACCACAACCTTTTTTGAATCAAAATTTCCACAGGACGTCCGGACATGCCACCCACTCTCTGCACGTTCTACTCCGTGAATT
>JALVWV010000098.1 GCA_027023145.1 Campylobacteraceae bacterium
GCTCTTGGCAACGGGGAATCAATGAGAATACCAACGGGCTTATCCGACAATATATCCCAAAAGGGAGCAGCTTTGAGCATCTGAGTAAAAAGGAGATCAAACACATAGAAGACAGACTCAATCATAGGCCCAGAAAGTCTCTGGGATGGAAAACACCTCATGAGGTGTTTCATGAAAAAATGAAAGCTTCTTAGGAGGTTTCAGGTAGAATTTTCTAGTGGTGAAATTGCACTATGAATTTAAATCCGGGAAATCCGGGCAATGTCATCCCGATGGCACCTGGTCGAGGCGGCTACTCATTCCGTAGGACATGCAACGGGTCGGTGGCGGCGGCTTTTCGGGCAGGGTAGAGAGCTGAGAGGATGATGATGAGACTTGCACCCAGCAGGATGAAGCCAAAGTCGCTCCACAGTAGATCGACGGGGAGTTTGGTGTCGCCGTAGACATCAGCCGGAAGGGTAATCAGATCGAAGGTTTTGAGGAGCCACAGTCCGATACCACCGAGGATCGATCCGGCGACAATGCCCAATCCGCCGATGATCAATCCCAATTGGAAAAAGATCGAGTATATCTCCCGCTGCGTTGCACCGAGTGTGCGCATGAGGGCGATTTCGCTGCGGCGGCTCATGACGGTCATCAGGAGCGACGAGATGATGTTGAGTGATGCGACGAGGATAATGAGCAACAGGACGAGGAAGAGGGCTTTTTTTTGCAATTCCATCGCGGAATAAAAGCTGCCGTTTTGCTGCCACCACCCCTGGATGTCGAGGTCATCGGGTAGGATAGCTCGGATGCGAGGGAGGTCGCGCATGGCATCCTCGCTGTAGATGTGGATGCCATCGTAGAGCTGGGCATCGCGGTGGAGGAGGGTACGCAGGGCGGTCTGGGTGGTGTAGATGATCGCTTTGTCGTAGGCCGCCAGCCCCGAGTCGAAGATTCCATCGATGACGAAGCGTTTCTGCAAGGGCATGGAGCCCAGCCCCACCGCCTGCTGTTCGGAGAAGTAGAGGGTGAGTTTGTCCCCTTTGCGGGCGCTCATCTCCACCGCCAGTCCGTCGCCGACAATCATCCGCCAGGGGGTCTCGGCATGAAACGGAGGGGTGAGGGTTTTGCGGATGACGGGATTGATGCGTGATTCTTTGTCGAAATCGACGCCGAAGACCATGCACCCCTGCACAGCCTCTTCGTTGCGGGTGATCACTTGGGTGCTGTAGTAGGGGCTGAGTTTGAGGTGGGGAAAGGCTTCGGCGATCGCGTCGACGGTGGCCTGACTGACCCCTTTGTCGTAGGAGGTGATCGTCAGGGGGTAGTTCATCACAAACAGGCGGTCTTTGAATTGGGTGTAGGTGCCGTTCATGATCCCCATGGCGATCATGAGTACCATCACGCCAGCAGCGATCCCGAGAAACGCCAGCAGGGTGGAGATGAAGATAAAGGGATTGTCCCGGTCGTAATGCAGGTAGTGCCGGACGAAGGTGGCGACGAAACGGCGGTTGGTGTGGGGGACCGCCATCAGGCCAAATCACCCTTTTTTGGCCCGCTTTTTCCGCAGCAGTGTTTGTACTTTTTACCGCTGCCACAGGGGCAGGGGTCGTTACGTTTGGGTTTTTTGGCGGCGATGTAAGGTTGCCTTTTGGCTGGTTCTGGCTCGGAAGTCTCGGGCTCAAAACCATGCTCGACCATCTCATCTTTGCCGATTTCAAGCGCGTCGAGTTTCTGTTCGAGCTCGACGAGATCGGATTCAGGCTGTTCGAAATTGAACTCAACGAGGTGAAGGAGTTTGACCGCTTCAAATTTGATCCGATCCACCAGTGCTTCGAAGAGGCGGTAGCTCTCCTGTTTGTACTCGGTGAGGGGGTCTTTCTGGTTGTAGCCGCGCAGACCGATTCCGGTTTTGAGGACGTCCATCTCATAGAGGTGGTCGCGCCACTGGGGATCGAGGATTTGCAGATAGAGGATGCTCTCGATCTCTTTGCGCTGCTTGGGGTCGAAGGGTGCCATTTTCTCTTCGTAGGCGGCGAGCATTTTGTCGACAACATACGCTTCGATTTCGTTGGGTTCTTTCCCTTTGAGCTCTTCCGGGTCGATGGTGACACCGCTGTTGTCATATACTTCCCGGCACAGCCCTTCGAGGTCGAAGTCTTCACTCGGCATCCCGGCATAGATCTCGACCCGATCCATCAGGATCCGGACGAAGTCATGGTGGTTCTCGTTGACTTTGGCGCTCATGTCATATTCGGGGTCGAGGAGCTGGTTGCGGAAGGCATAGATCGCTTTGCGCTGGTGGTTGGCGACGTCATCGTACTCGAGGATATTTTTCCGGGACTCGTAGTGCATCGACTCGACTTTTTTCTGTGCTTTTTCGACGCTGCGTGTGACGAGCTTGGAGTCGATGTATTCGCCCCGTTCGACGCCGAGTTTGTTCATGATATTGCGGATCTTTTCGCTGCCGAAAATACGCAGGAGGTTGTCATCGAGGCTGAGGAAAAACTGGCTCTCCCCCGGATCCCCCTGACGGCCGGAGCGACCGCGCAGTTGGTTATCGATCCGGCGGCTCTCATGGCGCTCGGTTCCGAGGATAAACAGACCGCCCAGCTCGCGCACTTCGTCGTCAATCTTGATATCAACCCCACGCCCGGCCATGTTGGTCGCGACAGTGACGGCGCCTTTCTGTCCGGCGTTGAGGATGATCTCCGCTTCGCTGGCGTGGTTTTTGGCGTTGAGGACGTGGTGGGGGATTTTCGCTTTGGTGAGGGCATCGTGGATGAGTTCACTCTTCTCGATCGACGCGGTTCCGACGAGGACAGGCTGCCCTTTGGCGTGCAGTTCTTTGATCTTCTTGACGGTAGCTTCGATCTTCTCCTCTTCGGTGTTGTAAATGAGGTCGTTGCGGTCGATCCGTTTGACGGGGACATTGGTGGGGATGGAGATGACATCGAGCCCGTAGATCTGACTGAATTCGGTCGCCTCAGTCTGTGCCGTACCGGTCATCCCGGCGAGTTTGTCATACATCCGGAAGTAGTTTTGGTAGGTGATCTCGGCGAGTGTCTGGGACTCTTCCTGGATGACGACCCCCTCTTTGGCTTCGAGTGCCTGATGGAGTCCTTCGCTGTAGCGGCGCCCTTCGCTGAGGCGTCCGGTGAATTCGTCGACGATAACGATCTCACCGTTGCGGTTGACATAGTCGACATCTTTTTCAAAGAGATAGTGGGCTTTGAGCGCTTGGTCGAGGTGGTGGGCGAGGATGGCGTTTTCGCTGCTGTAGAGGTTGCCTACCCCGAAGAGC
>JALVWV010000099.1 GCA_027023145.1 Campylobacteraceae bacterium
TCCCTACCTCATTGATATCTACATTGATTTCAAAATTTTCAATCCGCTCTTTGATGATCGAACTGATTTCGTCTGCTTGCAATTTTGCTGCCACTTCTTCTCCTTTCTGATTAATAACTTAGAGTGCTTTCTGGATATGGTCGATCAGCGCACGCTTGACCTTGTCCCGGGAAAAGCTGAGCTCGATGCCCAGATCCTCCACCTCAACTTTCAATTCATCCTGCTCAGTCGCTACATGATTCAGTGCAATGGTTGCGCCGCTGTATCGCTCCAACGATGATTCAAGTTCCTTAACTGTCCCATCACTGAGTGTTTCATTGCTGTAGATGGTTCCCTCGAAACGGTTGGATGCCTTTTTCCGCTCAAACGCGATGATAGCAACCAATTCCGGAATCAGATCGAGACGTCCTTTTTCGGCCATCAACGCAATCAGATTGCGGATCACGGAATCCTTGTTCCCTTTGATAGCACCCAAAAGCACATCAGCCTTTTTCTTCTTATCGATCAGGGGAGATGTGATAAATTCACTCACAGCAGGATCACGGAGTGCATTGCTGATTGCCTCAAGGATTTTCAGGCGCTTGGAGATGACAGAATCTTTCCCGCTCTCCATAATAGCCTTGGCATATTTTTTTGCGATAAGTTTCTCCATCTTATGCCACCTTTTTTGCGATGATATTGATCACCTTGTCAGCGGTCATCGGAATATCGTCTGCGGTAATGTTTTCGTTGAGCACACGATCAATGGTCTCACGTACCATGCGGCGCTCTTCGAGTTCACACTTCTCTTCGTACTGCTTCTCCAACAGCGCCAGTTCTCGCTCAGTCATGTCTGCAAACTTTGTTTTGAGCAATTCCATCTCTTTTTCACTGTCGCTGGCAATCTCTTTGGCTTTAGCTTTGCTTGCTTCAAGAGCCTGCTCTGCCTGCTTGCGTGCTTCTTTGGCTTCTTGGAGCTTCCGCTCGATCTCGTTGAGTTGCTCAGCGATCCCTTCCCGGCGTCCGACGAAAAAGGCCTTGAGCGGGGAAGCGACTAAATAGTAAGCCAATCCGGCGAAAATCAAGAAGTTGAATATTCGGGGAATAAAGTCTGTGTAGCGACCCGCCACCGAAAAGTACTGTTGGGCAAATGCTTCAGCACCGTGTTCTGCACCCAGCAACCAAACTGGTGCAATGGTCAGTGCCAAAAGAATCCATAGTTTATGTTTCATACACCCTCCTTCTTTAGAGTTGCCCAAAGCGGGCTTTGAGACCCTCTTTGAGTTGTGGGAGTTCAGAAAGGAGTGACTGAGCCAATGCTTTTCTCTCCTCTTCAAGGGATGCCTTGAAGTCATCGTACTTTTGGGCGAGTTTCTCCTGGCGGGCAGCAAGCACCTTGGCTTGCTCTTCTTGGAGCGTATCCAGCGTCATCTGGCGCATTTTGGCGGCCTCCGATTTGGCCGCGTCAATCGTCTCAGCAGCTTGACGTTCCTGATCGCTGGTGTCCCCTGTCATATTTTGGGCTTCACGTAGTCTCTGTTCGATGCTGGCATCGCGATCATCCATAAACTTCAACAAAGGCTTGTAAAGTTTCTGATTCAACAGATACAGCATGGTCAAGAATATAGCAAAGGTCACGACCATGATTAGTGGGCTTATTTCAAGCATTGGCTCTCCTCTCAAAATTTAGAGGCATATTACCATTTAGGTCGTTAAATACGGGTTAATGGGCGGTGTTTTTTTCAAGGAGGGTTATAAATTGTATTAGTGCGTCTTCATTTGGTAACATTATTTCAAGTTTTTTCCCTTTTAGAGAATGCTTCAAGGGGAGAAGGTGGTGCAGTTTGGCGACCAAGTTCGGATCATGGACGATCGAGGAAGCTGTATTGATCGGGGAGAACTGCGTGCTTTTTTTCTCTTTAAGGAGGTTTTCTGTTTCGCGGACACTGAGTTTCTGTCCGATGATGGTATCCACAAGAATTTTGATCTTCTCGGGATCCTGCCCCACAAGGATCTTGGCATGCCCTTGCGTGATTTTTTCATCAACGATCATCTGCTGGGCATACGGGGGAAGGGAAAGGAGGCGAAGCGTGTTGGTGATTTGTGAACGACTTTTGTGGACAATCTGTGCCAGCCCTTCATGGGTGATTGCGTGCACGTCGAGCAACTCTTGGTACGAGTGTGCCAGTTCGATAGCATTAAGATTTTCACGCTGGATGTTTTCGATGAGTGCCAGCTCCCGCATCCTCAGGTCATCAAAGTCCACCTCTGCCACAATCGCACGGATGGTGTCGATCCCGGCGATCTTGTGCGCCCGCAGGCGACGCTCCCCGGCGACGAGGATAAACCGATCACCCCGAGCCACGACGACAACTGGCTGCAACAGACCGTGCTGGCGGATCGAATCGGCCAACTCGTTCAGGCGATCTTCATCAAAATTTTTCCGAGGTTGATACGGGTTGGGATCGATCAGAGCAACGTCCAGTTCCCGAACACGCTCCGCAACCTCACTCTTGACGAAGTCTTCGTCCTCGTTCATCTCGGTTTCATACGCCAAACCGACCTCTTCGAGAATTTGACCCAGCCCTTTGCCCAAAGCCATGTTATCAAGCTTTCAAGATGGCAGTGGCCAGTTGTTGATACGCAATAGACCCTTTTGAATTGGTGGCGTACTGCGTCACCGGCTGACCAAAACTGGGGCTCTCGGCTACCCGAACATTGCGAGGGACAACGATCAGCTCCTGATTTTTTTTGCCTGCACGGAAGAGCTTGTCACTGAAATGGTGTTCCAAGTCCGCCAAGACTTGTTTGGAAAGATTGTTCTGTTTGGAGTACATGGTGGGGAGAAATCCCCGTATTTTGAGCTTAGGATTGATCGTTTTGCGCAGCAGGGTAACGGTGTTGAGCAATTGCGCAAGACCTTCGAGGGCAAAAAATTCACACTGGATCGGGATGATAACCGAGTCGGACGCGCCCAAGGCATTGATCGTGATGGGTCCCAATGCCGGTGGGGAGTCGATAATGATGTAGTCATAGCGATCTCTCAACTCCTCAAGCCCCTTCTTGAGGAGCAATTCCCGCTCTTTGTTTTTGGTCGTGTGAAACTCTTTTTCAATACCAACAAGTCCGATATTTGAGGGGGCGAGATGGAGGGATGCAATCTCGGTTTTGAGGACAATTTCCGAGAGTTTCTTGCTCCCAATCAAGACATGATAAATGTTGAACTCATAATCGTTGCGACTGAAACCGAGGTTGGTCGTCGCATTGGATTGAGGATCGGCGTC
>JALVWV010000100.1 GCA_027023145.1 Campylobacteraceae bacterium
TACAACTTTCCGGAAGTGGAGACTTCAGTCCCACCCTACGGTATTCTGCCATGGTGCCTTTTTGTGGGGCTGAAGCCGCCACTTCCAGACACTTAAGTGAAATCATACCGAAAAACCGTTTCCGATTCATCAGAGGTCACAGTGATCTCTACTCCATGTTTGTCACAAATACTCCGCACAATCTCCAGCCCCAGCCCAAATCCCTCAACCAGACTCTCTTCCCGATGAAACGGCTCGAAGATCCGTTCGGTATCGATGATCTTGCGTGAGCGGTTGGTAAAAGACAATCGGATGACCGATCCTGTCTGGGAAAGCGCCACGACGATCGGGGTCGATTTGCGGGCGTACTTGATGGCATTGGAGAGGTTGTTGTCGATCACCCGCTGGAGCTCCACTTCACTGAAAGTCAGCTCCAGCCCCTCCTCGATCTCGGTAATGATTGGGTGACCATTGCCCAGAGCAATCTCCTGAAAAAACCGCACCCGCTCGTGGAGAAAGGCTGAGAATTCGATCTGCTCCTTGGGATAATCCCGGCGGTGCTTCTTGACCATATAGCTCAGATCGTCGTAGATTGTAGCGATCATTTTGGCTCCGGCTTCCACCTTGGCGAGGTAGCGGTCGGTTCCGTGACGCATTTTGTAGATATCGATGTGGGTCATGATCACTGCCAGCGGGGTGTTGATCTCATGGATCGCGCTGCGAATGAAGCGATCCTGTGCCGCGACAAGGGATTCGTTGAACTCTTTCTCTCTGGCAAGGAGTTGGTTGCGCTCCTGGAGCGAGCGGGTTTTGGCTTCGACCTTCTCTTCGAGGAGGGAGTTGATCTCTTTGAGGCGACTTTTGCGCTGGTGGATGTCATCGACCATCGTGTTGACGTAGTCGGCCATCCGCTTAAACTCGTCTAGATGCACCTGCTCTTTGTCGATGGCGATATGACGAGTCGCCGCCTCAGCGAAAAAACGGCTGAAGCTCTCAGTCTCCCGTCGAATGATCCCGTTGATCACCCGCACCCCGGCCAGTCCAATGAGAAAGAGCACCCCAAGCACCCCCACCATTTTGAAAAAATTACGCAGCATACTCTGCTGAAGTGCGGCTTTTTTCTGCGCGATTACCTTGTCCACTTCATCGAGGTACACTCCGGTACCTACCATCCATTTCCAGGGGGTGAAGGCACGGGCGTAGGAGATTTTGGGGCTGTGTTCCTTGGTGGTGGGTTTGACCCAAGTGTAGCGGACGAAGCCCCCTCCGGACTGGCGGGAGACGTCGATGAGGTCTTTGATCACCTGCACACCGTCGGGGTCTTTAAAATGGTAGAGATTCTGACCGATGTGTTGTGGTTGCACCGGATCGCCGAGGCAGGTGCCTTTGAAATCGTAGATGAAGATGTAGCCGGTGCCGTCCGGACGGCCGTAGAGCTGGGAGATGGCGTTGAGGATCTGCCGCTTGAGTACCCCCTCTTCTACCGCGAGGCGGCGGGTGCTGTATTCGTTGGCGATGAAGCGCAGTACTCGCTCGGTATCGGAGACAATCCCCTTCTTTTGTTCAGCAATATAGTGGGTGCGCAGCTGCGCCGAATCGGTATCAAATTGACGGTATTCGAGGTATCCCACCCCCAGCGTCAGTGCCAGTACCACCCCAAAAAAGACCAACGCCCCCCACATATAGATCGACGTGATGGTGTAGTGGCGCAATCTAGCAAACATACCCTCTCCTCCATTTTGGGGGATTTGATGAGATAAGTGTAGCATATTTCTTTTTCAGTATAATGACATCACATCACTTTAGAAAGCACAGCCAATGGATTTCCAAGCCATACTCGACGAAATATACACCGACATCCAACCCGAACTCATGCGCGGCAAAGTCGCCGATTATATTCCCGCTCTGGCGGAGGTCGACAAGGGACAGTTTGCCATGACGATCACCCTCGAGGATGGGCAAGTCTTTTCCGTCGGAGAGAGCCAAAAGCCCTTTTCGATCCAGAGCATCTCCAAAGTCTTTACATTTGCCCGGGCACTCGAGATCTATTCACGTGATCTCTATACACGTGTTGGGGTCGAGCCCTCGGGCAATCCGTTTAATTCCCTCGTGCAGCTGGAGTACGAAGAGGGCATCCCCCGCAACCCCTTTATCAATGCTGGGGCGATCGCCATCACCGATGCGCTCATCACCTACTACAAAGATGAGTATAAAACCCTCGAAGAGATCATCCGTTTCATCCGCTCACTCTCGGGCAATCCGGAGATCACCTTCGATCCCGAGGTGGCTCGCTCCGAGATGGCACATGGCGACCGCAACCTCTCGCTGGCACATCTCATGAAAAGTTTTGGGAATTTTGAAAACGACGTCCATACCGCCGTGATGACCTATTTCAAACAGTGCGCCATCACCATGACCACCGAGGAGCTCAGCCGCTCCATGCTTTTCCTCGCTTTTGGCGGTACCGATCCGATCACGGGGACAGAATATATGAGTGTCTCACAAGCCAAACGGGTCAACGCCGTGATGCTCACCTGCGGCCATTACGATGCCAGCGGAGAGTTTGCCTACCATGTCGGCCTCCCGGCCAAAAGCGGTGTCGGAGGCGGCATCGCTGCCGTCGTCCCCGGCCACCTCTCCCTCGCGGTGTGGTCTCCGGCACTCAACCGCTACGGCAATTCCCACGCCGGTACGCTGGCACTGGAGATGTTCACGACCCGAACGGGCTTGTCGATCTTTTAGATTGGATTATACCTCGATCTTCTCCACCACATCCAGTCCAAATCCACTCAGTCCCACAAACTCCGTCTCGGTATTGGAGGTCAGCAGGCGGATATTCTGGATACCGAGGTCTTTGAGGATTTGGGCGCCGACACCGAATTCTCTGGCTTGTTCTTTGGAGATGGTGTGGGTGTCGAGGAAGATAAGGACACCGCCGTTTTGTTTGAGGTAGTCGATTGCTCCGGAGAGGGCTCGGTAGCGGGTACTGTCTAGGATCAGGTCGATATCACGGCCGATATTGTGAAACTTGACGTTGCAGGTCTCGTGGGTCTTGTAGAGTGTCACGGCGGTATGGGTGCGACCGAGGTGGTCTCGGTAGGTGATTTTCTGTGCTTCCGTACCGTGGAAGTCGATCGTCTCCTCCTCCACTCGTTCGATGAGCTTCTCATTGGCCAGTCGGTAAGCGACAATGTCGGAGATGTAGACGATGTGCAGATCGTGTTTTTGGGCATAGGGGATCAGGTCATCCCGGCGAGCCATGGTGCCGTCGTCCTTGATGA
>JALVWV010000101.1 GCA_027023145.1 Campylobacteraceae bacterium
TTAGCTCCATGGAATTCTTGCTATCTTTTTTGATTTTAAACATCACATTCTGACCTTTGTCATCACCCACTGCTTTCATATAGGCACCAAATGTATAGAGTTTGTCTTTTTCCAGTCGGAATGTTGAAGTCGTGATGGGATGGTTGTACCAATGTTCTACCAACTTGATCGAACCGCTTCCATCGTTGGTGTGGCTGTCATCGGAGACATACTTATGCGCCTCATCCTCTCCGACATTTGTAAACTCTGCCGTGCCGTTGACATTTGGGTTTTTCCCTTCAAGCAGATTGTGGGTGTTTGGGGCAATTTCCTTTTTGATGGCTATGTTGACTGTATCGCTGCTGCTGGCTCCCCTGTTATCCGTCACCGTAAGTGTCAGTGTCCTGTTGCCTTCCTTTTCGGGTATATAAATAAAATGCGAGGATGTTGCCAGGAGTGTATTTCCATCACTCCATGTGTATTGGACAATATATCCATCCAGATCTGACCCGTAGCCCACGATGGTTCTTGGTTTGCCGATAATGGCCGTCTTGTCTTCTCCAGCATCTGCGACAGGAAGGAAGTTTGGTGCCTGTTCTGCTGCTACCACATCCACATCATCACTTGCTGTTGCTCCGTCATCATCTGTGACCACACAGGTGAAAGTATATGTGCCAGTCTTTTTAAACGGGGGTGTCGTGTAATTCTGCGTAGAGGCCACTTCAGTCGTACCTTGATACCATTGATAGGTTGCGATACTCCCATCGGTATCGCTTCCCGTGCAATGGAGGGTGACTGAAGCATTTACCATGATGCTATGATCGGCACCAGCATCAGCCACAGGTGGATGGTTTGCGGTTGGTGGTGTATATCCATCTACAATCCTCAGTAGTTCCTGAATCGTATCGACCTTATCGGGGCTCAATCCGGCAACAATATGGTTGATTGCGTCTATGTTTTGGGGACGGATTCCGGTGATGCTCAGATCGCGATATGTGTCCAGAACAGGTGCTGGCGCATGGGCGCTGTCGGAAGCGTATGCTTTGATGATGGCAAGTGCCTTTTCTCTCCTAGCAATGAGATTCTTGAGTTTCTCCTGGGTGTCGACCTTCTCCTTTCCTACTCGTGATATGAGCAGGTTCACATCCGCTATATTTGAGGGGGTGACAGACTCGATATCCAGCGCACGGTAGTCATCGACATCGGGTGCATGGGCAGTATCAGGGTTTTGTGCATAGTTGGTTATGGTGGAGAGAGACTGCTGTTTGGAATTTTCAACAGGGAAGACTCCCTCTTCACATCCTGTAAGCAGCAAAGCTGCGGTAGTGATGATGAGGAGTATTATGTACTTTGGGTAATGGAAGGTCTTCATGGTATACTTATCCTTAAATAGCAAATGCGTCGATGTCTGCCATGTTTAGTTTGTATGTGCTTTTGTAGCTGCAAGTATACAGAGTAAAAGTCAAAAATAAGTCAAATCTTCTCTATGGCGAGAGTGGTGAGAGTTTGGGGATCGTTTTTTTGATTGAGATATTCTTAAGCAGTCGAGCGACCCCTTTGGGCTCATTTTTGTTTCCATGTACGAGGATAATAGAACCCTGTTTTGGCAGTTGCCCTTTGGCCAGCCAGGCATCCGATCCGATGGGGATAAGCCCAAGGTTGCGGATGGTCTCTATTGACTTTTGATCAGAGACAAGCCCCGGGAAGCGGAAGAAGATCGAGGGGACAATGCCCCGCTCCAGCAGGGTTTGTTCCAGTTTCAGTGTATCGGATTTCAGGTCGTATCCCGGAGAGAGGACAAAGTTGTGTTCCAACGGTTTGCCGGGATGATAAGGATGCGTATAGGTATGGTTACCCCAGGTGATGGCGAGTTTCCCTTCATGCTCCCATCGGTGTAATTGAGCCAGAGATTTCTCATGATGGACGATCCAGCGGCCGGAAATGAACAGGATGACCGGAACGGGGTGCTTGAATCGATCAATGAGCGCTTGGTAGAGACGGCGCTCAAATCCGGACTTGGAAGAGGGGCACAGGTCGGTCGTAAGTGTCATGCCACCATGCTGATGGGTCAGGCCGTCGTTGGTCACTGGGTAGGGGGCGGCGGTAGATTTATGGAGGAGTTTCGTATAACGGGAAGAACCACAAGGATGTCCAAGGGTATGGATCACCAACTGAGTGGAGGTGTGCAGTGTATTGACGTCAACGACCAGTTGCATACGATGACCGTCCATATTGAAGGTTCGGATGATGGCTTTGTCGCTATAACAGAAAGGTTTGTTGACCGTGTAGTGAGTGATGTGGACGGCTTGAGATTGGATAGTGAGCAGGAGAAAAAGTGTGGGGAGAATGGGTTTCATTTTTTTAGTATAGTATAATATATCTGTACATTCCAATCAAAATTCGTTATAATCTTTGGTATGATTACTTTGGACTGGATTGCCTCCTGCATTGAGAAGGAAGATTACTTCGTTTCTCAACATGCAGACGAAGAGAGGATGAATGACAACCTCACTGTTGCGGAGATAGAAGAATCTCTTCTGCGGGGTTCGATTCTTGAAGAGTATCCGGAAGATAAACGGGGGAGTAGTTGTTTGGTGGTTGGTTTTACACAACAGGGCAAGCCTGTCCATACAGTATGCGGACGCAGTGGAGATGCATTGGTGATTATCACCGTGTATATTCCAACACCTCCGAAATTTATTACACCTTTTGAAAGGGGGTCATAACGATGCAACAATGCAGTTTTTGTGGAAATAAACATTTAAAAGAAACGTTGGCTGAATACACTTATCGTCGGGATGGTGCGTATATGATTTTTCATAATGTTCCGGCGGTTCAGTGTGAATTTTGCGGTGAGAAGTACTTTGATGCTAGGACGTTGAAACAAATTGAAAATGAGTTTGAAGCGGTCAAAAACGGAACACGTCAGACTCAGGAGATTCGTGTACCAGTCGAGGATTTTTCGCAGTTGGATGTCGCTTGAAATCCTCAAACGAGCTTCTTCTTACCCCCTTTAGTGTAAAATACTTCCAATTCAAACACAGGACGCTGCGTGACAAATCGGACAGAACTCCTCGCCCCGGCGGGCAACCTTGACAAACTCAAACTGGCTTTTGCCTACGGTGCTGATGCTGTGTACGGAGGGGTGAGCAGTTTTTCGCTCCGGATGCGCAGCGGCAAGGAGTTTGATGTCGAGAGTTTCGCTGAGGGGATCGCGTATGCCCATGATCGGGGCAAGCAGGTGTATTGTACCGTCAACAGCTTTCCGTTTAATGCCCAGCTGGGTTCGTATGAGCGCCACATCGCCCAGATGGCGGAGCTCAAACCCGATGCCTTTATCGTCGCCTCTCCCGGTGTGGTGCGGATGACCAGTCAGATCGCGCCGCAGATCCCGATCCACCTCTCGACGCAGGCGAATGTGATGAACGTCTACGATGCGCAGGTCTATTATGATATGGGAGTGCGCCGGATCATTGCGGCGCGGGAGATTAGTCTGAGCGATCTGGCTGCGATCAAGGAAGCGCTCCCCGATCTGGAGATCGAGATCTTTGTCCACGGGGCGATGTGCTTTGCTTACAGTGGGCGCTGCCTCATCTCGGCGCTCCAGACCGGCCGCGTCCCCAACCGGGGCAGCTGCGCCAACGACTGCCGTTTCCCCTATGAGATCTACGCCCACAATACGGAGACGGGCACCACTTTTCGTCTCGAAGAAAACGGCGTAGGCACCTACATCATGAACTCAAAAGATCTCAACCTCGCCTCCCACATCGATACCATTCTCGAGAGTGGTATCATCGACTCGGTCAAGATCGAGGGGCGCACCAAGTCGCCGTACTATCTCGGGATCGTCACCCGCGCCTATCGTCATGCGATCGATGACTGGTACGCCGGGCAGTTTGACGCACAGCGGTACGAAGCGGAGATCGCCACGACACAAAATCGGGGCTTTACCGACGCGTATCTGCTCCACCGTCCCTTCGAGCGCAATGATACTCAATCGACCGAATTTACGATCCAAGATGGCACTCATCAGGTAGCCGCCCTAGTGAGTGAGAGCGGCACCACGTGGCGGTGCAAGGACAAAACCTGCCTCGGGGATCGGATCGAGATTGTCCTGCCAGTAGGAGCCGTGCTTGAACCGGTGGACAATGAGTATGGTACGATCACCTTCGAGGGGGGCACATGGTGGCTGGAGGTCAAAAAACTCGTTGCCACCAACGGCCGGGAGTTTGAGTGCATCCACAGTGGGGACGAGCGGGAGATCCTGCTGCCTGCTCCCATGCCCGGCTACACGATCCTCCGTCGCGACATCCGTGAAGCCAAAGCCAATAAAGGGCTTCGCCCCGACCCCTCCGGCCATCAGCGCAACACCCCGAAAGGGGAAGAGCGTCTGAAAGTTCAGGAGCAGGGACTTCAGTCCCGTAATGTGCAGGACTGAAGTCCTGCCTCCAAAAATAAAACCACGAAACAGAAAGGATTTCTATGAAATTTGTCTCGATTATCATCGGAAGTAAAAGCGACTACGAAGTGATGAAAGAGTGTGCCGAAACCCTCAAGAAATTTGGTGTCCCCTACGAGCTGGTCATCTCCTCAGCCCACCGCAGCGCCGAGCGTACCAAAACGTACATCAAACAGGCCGAAGAGAAAGGGGCGCAGGTCTTTATCGCTGCGGCCGGGATGGCAGCGCATCTGGCTGGAGCGGTAGCCGCTGCAACGACCAAACCGGTCGTGGGTGTGCCGCTGGCCAGCGGCGAGCTGCGCGGGCAGGATGCGCTGCTCAGTACGGTGATGATGCCTGCCGGGATGCCGGTCGGCACCGTGGCCATCGGCAAAGCAGGCGCCACCAACGCTGCCTATATGGCGATCCAGATCATGGCACTCGGTGATGATGAGCTGCGGGTGAAGCTCCAGGAGGATCGCGTGAGCAAGGCCAAGAAGGTGGAGCTTGACTCGAGTGAGGTTGAGGTGATTTTATAACGGAAGTTTAGTTACCGTTTGTTAAGGTTTTTTCTATAAACTTCCAATCAAATTTTACCCAATACGGAGGTCTGAAATCATGGAAACCAGAAAACCACAAAAACGGGTCGTCCTGTTCACATCCCCCACCTGCAAATGGTGCAACGCCGCCAAAGCGCACATGAAGAAGCACAAGGTACGTTTCCGCGAAATCGACATCACCAAAGACGCCAAAGCGGCCAAAGACTGCGAACGCCACGGATGCCGGGGTGTCCCGGTCGTGATGATCGGATCGCAGTGGATCTGCGGATTTGATCAGAAGAAGATCGATAAGTTGCTCGGACTCTAACTTTTGGCTTCACAGCCAAAGTTGGATATACTAGGAACACTACGAATAACGAGGATACATCATCATGGCCAAAGAGTTAGCTCATTTTAAAAACTTTGCCAAGCTCAAAGATACTACCGTGGCATTCAATGACATCACGGTCATTGCCGGGAAGCCGGGGACGGGGAAGAGTTATGTGATGAAGATGATGTATGCTTTGCAAGTATCTCCTATGGAATCATTGTCGCAAAGTATTGAAAAGTTCAATACAATAACATCTCAAAGAATTGAAGTAAAGAAAGACGGAACATTAGTATTTAAACATGTTTCTCAAGACAAAGAAGAAGAACTTAAAAAACTTGAGGAACAAGCAAAAGGCATTACTGTTGAAAAAACGTTAAAAAATATATTAAATTCAATTTTTCTTTCTATGGAGCAAATATCAAATAACTTTAAAGTAGAAACAAAATATCAAACTATTCAGTATGATGAAAACTTGAATATAGAATCAAAAAAACAAGAGGAAATAGAAGAGGAATCCAATTTTGATTTTGGAGAGATTATTTTCGTCGAAACTCCTTTAATATTGGAATTTAAAAAATTCATGAAAAGAGAAAAAGGCAAAACACCTTATCACATAGAATCTCTTCTAAATATTCTTGATACTGACTACTCCTTTACAGATGAAGAACAAAATAAGCTCATTAAAGATTTTACGCAAAAATCAAAAGAGATCATCAAGGGCGATATAGAAAGCAGTGGTGATTCTTTTATTTTCAATAAAGAAAATGACAAAAATTATGATATTGTTAATGCTTCATCAGGTACGAAAAGCATCGGTCTCCTCCAATATCTCGTCACAAACAAAGCCCTAAAAAAAGGCTCTGTGCTTTATTGGGAAGAGCCGGAAGTGCACTTGCATCCCAGTTGGCAATTGAAAATGGTTGACCTTTTTGTTGAGTTGATGCATGCAGGGGTGAAAATAGTCTTCTCTACGCATAGCCCATATATGTGTGATTATTTGAATGCTATTTCTCAGAAAAAAGGTTTTGATGATCGAGTTTCTTTTAACCTGTTTGAAGAGACTGATGGTGTGGTTCAAAACCATATTTTAGAGAATGACGATGACTGGAATAAAATTCAAGCAGAACTTTTAGACCCACTAGAGGAAATAATGTGGGAATACGTTTAAACAATCTACAAGAAGGGTGTTGTGATAAATACCCTTCTCATTTATCGTATTTTTACGGTGATAGTTTTGATGCCAATCGTCCTACATGTGATAGAATTATTGATTGTCAAGACAAGTATATTTTAGTAGAAGAGAAAAGTTTTTTATTAGGTTTTTTGAATGATGCCTGCAAAGAAGCCGGCACACATTTAGGCGCTTTTATTGATGACTTTATTATCAAAGACGATATCATTGATTTCATAGATGAATCTTTTACTTTGGATGCAAAAAAAAGAATTTTTGCAGAGAGTGTAACTACGCTGTTTATGTCTTCATTAGAGAAAGTGAGCAATACAACACATATATTGGCAACAAAATATGATGCAGACAAATCAAGCAATATGCCTATAATATACTTGTACTGTAACAGCGGAAAGTCAAAAATAGATAAACTGGCCAGCTTGTCTTTGGCAAAGTATAAAAATGAAAAAAAGCAAGTGATGGTCGAGTGTGACAAATTAGAAAAATTTCTACAACAAAAAGGATGCGCATGAATAAAAATGCCATAACATTTAGTGAGCTACTGTTAAAACTCCAGCAATTCTGGGCCGACCAGGGCTGTAACATTGTCCAGCCCTATGATCTGCCTGCTGGTGCAGGAACATTCCACCCCGCAACACTCTTGCGCAGCCTCGATTCCGAGCCATGGGCGGCAGCGTATGTCGCGCCGAGTCGTCGTCCGACGGATGGGCGGTACGGGGAGAACCCAAACCGACTCGGAGCCTATTATCAGTTTCAGGCGCTCATCAAGCCTTCGCCGGACAATATTCAGGAGCTCTACCTGCAGTCGCTGGAGTATCTCGGGCTTAATCTCCGCGAGCACGACATCCGCTTCGTCGAGGACAACTGGGAGTCACCCACCCTCGGAGCATGGGGGCTGGGCTGGGAAGTGTGGCTCGATGGGATGGAGGTGACGCAGTTTACCTATTTCCAGCAAGTGGGCGGTATCGCCTGCGATCCGGTGGCGGTGGAGATCACCTACGGTACCGAGCGGCTGGCGATGTACCTGCAGGGGGTTGAGTCGGTCTTTGATATCGTCTGGAACCGTCAGGGGGATCATGTCACCACGTATGCCGATGTCCACAAAGAGAGCGAATACGAATTCTCCAAATACCACTTCGAAGTAGCCGATGTGGACAAGCTCTTCCAGCACTTTGACGACGCCAGTGCGGAGTGCAAACGCTGCCTCGACGCTGGACTACCTCTCCCGGCGTACGATCAGTGCATGATCGCTTCGCATGCGTTTAATGTCCTCGATGCCCGCAAAGCCGTCTCTCAGGCGCAACGCCAGAATTACATCCTCAAAGTCCGCGAACTCGCCATCGGTTGTGCGCAGCTGTACAAAGCACAAGAAGAAGAACGGAATACAAGAGTCAAATCTCAGAAGTCGGAGTGAGGACGCCCCGACCTACAAGGGAAAGTATGAAGTTACAAGAAGTATACGATTTTATAAATAAAATAAGCCCTTTTGATCTCCAGGAGAACTGGGACAACTCCGGTCTCATTGTCGGTCGAATGAGCGATGAAGTGGAGCGCATTGTCGTGACGCTGGATGTCGACAGCCAGATGATCGATGAGGCGGAGGAGGGGACGCTGTTTGTGGTGCACCATCCGCTGATCTTCGGGGGGCTCAATCGAATCGATTATGATACCTACCCCTCCAATCTGATAGCCAAAATGATCCGAAAAAACCAGTCGATGATTGCGGCACATACCAACTTTGACCAGACCCATCTCAATCGCTATGTGTTTGAGAAGGTGCTGGGGTTTACCCTTCAGAGTGAGGAGCCCTTCATCTGCCGGGCGGAGGGGGAGTGGCACTACCATACGCTGCTGATGCATCTCAAGGAGAAATTAGGTCTTCCCCATCTGAAAGTCGTGGGTAAAAAAGAGACGATCCGCTCCATCGCGCTGACCACCGGATCGGGGGCATCACTCATGGATCATGTTGAAGTCGATTGCTTCCTCACCGGGGACATCAAATACCATGATGCGACCAAAGCGCTCTCGGAAGGGCGGATGTTAGTAGACATCGGCCACTTTGAGAGTGAACGGTTTTTTGGGGATGTGATGGGGGATGTGTTGAAAAATTTACCCGTTTTGGCTATAATCACGCCACCAAAGAACCCGTTTCGGGTCGAAACCCTTTAGAACCATCTTTAGAGTTCCCATAAAAGCCCCATAAAACCAAAGGATCTAGATTGAGTCAGTACCTCAAAGAGTTGGTAGAACTCTCCAAAATCGACAAACAGCTTGACAATTTCGCACCCCAGATCGAGGCAGTCCGTGCCAAAATTACCCGCGAAGAGAAACGTTTAAACGACGTGGCTGAGCAGATGACGACCCTCGAGAAGCAGATCGAAGACAACAAAAACAAGATCATTACCTTCGAGGAACAGATCGGCACGCTGAATGACCAACTCAAAAGCATCGCCAAGAAGAACAAAGAGATCACCAACGAAAAAGAGATGAAAGCTCTCTCTCTCGAGGAAGAGATTGCCAAAGAGAAGCTCACCTTTGCCAACGAAGAGATCGAGCGTCTCAACAAAGTCAATGACACCAAAGAAGCTTCACACGAAGAGCTCCAAGTCAAACTTGACGAGATTAAAGCCGCTGTCGAAGCTGCCAAAACCGAAGCCGAAAGTGAACTGGCTGAGATCGACAAGCAAAAAGAGGTGCTGTTCAAAGAGCGCGAAGAGCGCACCTTTAAAATCGACCAAAAAGTGCTTGCCTTTTACGAAAAGATTCGTCGCTGGGCTGGCAATACCGCCGTCGTCCCGGTCAAGAAGCAAGCGTGCTACGGTTGCTACATGAAGATCAGTGACAAGACGTACTCAGAAGTGATCAAAGGGGACGAAATCACTACCTGCACCCACTGTGGCCGCATCCTCTATCTCGAACCCACGCAAGAGAGTGCCAAAGAGGCTTGAATCCTCGGTGCCTGTTAAACTGGAAGATATTTTCCAACTTTGGAGGCAGGGCTTCAGCCCTGCACAACGGGACTGAAGTCCCTGCTCCTGTTTGAATAATCAAGGCCCCCCATGTTCTACACCCTCGACGGCGAGATCGTCACCCTCCGGATCAAAGCCCAACCCGCCGCCAGTCGCAGTGAGTTTGCCGGTGTGTACGGGGAGGAAGCGATCAAAATCCGGATCAAAGCCCCCGCCGTCGAAGGGGCAGCCAACAAAGAGCTGATCAAATTCCTCTCTAAACAGTTCAAAATCCCCAAAAGCGCGATCGTGTTCCAATCCGGGCAAACGGCGAAGATCAAAATCGTCCGTTTTCCGGTGAGTGAGCGGTTTGTGGAGTGGGCGGCAAGCACCAAAGGTGCTTGAGTGAGGAATTAGGAATTAGGAGTGAGGAGTTTTGGTATGCTTTGCTTTGCAAAGCTTTTGTTAAAAGGGGATGCGACTTCAGTCGCATAAGTGGGGCTGAAGCCCCAGCCCCATAAAGACGCAACACGAATTTCCAAAGGAAATATATGGAAAAAGCCTACAAACTTCTCGCCCAACAAAAAGAGATCTCTAATAAAAAAGCCAAAGAGTTGATTGATCGGGGACTGGTCTATGTCCTCGATCGCAAGGTCAAGATCGCCCGGGCAGAGCTGCCGGAAGATACGTACTTTCGGGTAGAGATGCCCTCGGACATCGTAATTCTTTATCAGGATGATGATCTGATCGCAGTCAATAAGCCTGCCCAAGTGGACAGCTACGAAATTCAGGATGCTTTTGAAGGAGCCGAACTGCTCCACCGGCTTGATCGGGATACGAGCGGGGTTCTGCTGCTGGGACGCAATCCGAATTTCATCAAACGTGCCGTTGAGGCGTTTCGCCAGCGCAAAGTGACCAAAGCGTACGTCGCCTGGGTCGAAGGGGTGATCTACGAGCCGATCGAAATCGACCTGCCGATCCACACGATCAAAAAGGGCAAAGCCTTCTCCAGGATCGACTCCAAACTAGGCAAACCCGCCCACACCCTCGTCCGCCCCAACGAAGTGCAGGGCAAAAAAAGCAAAGTGGACATCACCATCGACACTGGCCGTACCCACCAGATCCGTGTTCATCTGGCGCACGTCGGACACCCCATCGTCGGAGATGAACAGTATGGCAGCCGCACGCAGGCCAAACGTGTCCTGCTGCACGCGGCTTCGATCACACTTCTGGGACAAACGTACACCGCTCCCGAGCCGAAAGACATCCAACGGTACAAGTGATGACCCTGACCCTCATCCGCCACGCTCCGGTTATTGCTGATTGGGATATACGCCTGAGCTCTTCGCAGCTGCGAGGGTGGATCACCGATTACGATACCGCCCCCATTGATACCACGCCGCCGGATGCAGCTGTACAGGAAATCCTTCAACAAGCCGACTATATCGTTGCCAGTAACCTCAGCCGTACGCACGATTCGCTGGCGGTTTTGGGGATCACCCCTACTGAAACCGATCCTCTCTTCGACGAAGCGCCGATCCCTTCATCGGATGGTCGCTGGCTCCGGCTCAAGCCCAATCAGTGGCTGGTATGGTACCGCATCCTGTGGATGCTGGGGCTGCTACGGGGAGATGCTTCATTTCGTGCAGTGCGCACCCGTGCCCAGAAGGCAGCCGATCGTCTCATCGCGCTGGCTGAGGAGCACGGAGATGTCGTCCTCATGGGACATGGTGGGATCAACCATCTCATCGGCAGGATTCTGCGAAAACGGGGATGGAGTGTGGAAGAAAAGGGTGGCGTGAAAAATTGGGGGTTTTGGCGGTATGAAGCTATGTAACTCAAGGAGGTGGGACTTTAGTCCCACACAAACGGAAGCGATGCTTCAGTTTTGATCAATGGGAGTTGGAGCTCCTACCTTTCATTCAGTGTATTGATCAGTGAGAGAATCACGCTCTTCCTGTTCCCGGAGTTTGTTCTGCCATGCTATAGGATCGATATCAGGTGAAATGACTCCTCTCACCCGCTGCGCTGTGTCCCGGAGTTTGTAGGCAAAGGCGGCGGCATCTTCCACATCTGCAAACGGATTGGTCACCGCCGTTGTCTCGGTATCAGGCTTGAGCCAGTAGAAATGCTTTTGAGGATCAAGTTTGCGGTAATTCAGAGATTTTTCAATCCCATCGGGTTGAGTGGTGCTATGCATACTTTATCTCCTTGAGCTGTTTTGACAAATTATACAATCTATATGCTACAAGCTCCCTACACAATCCCTTCCAAACCTCTCTAAAACCATAAATTCGATACAATCACCCCAATAAATAATGCAAGGTATTTCCCATGTTCGATACCCTAACCGACAGTTTCAAAAACGCCATTGGCAAGATCCGGTTTCATGATGATGAAAAGGCGCTCAAGAAGGCGTTGACCGAGCTGAAGAAATCGCTTCTCAAGGCCGACGTGCACCACAAAGTGGTCAAGGAGCTCATCTCCACAGTCGAGCGGGAGACCAGGAAAAACGGCATCGGCAAAGATCAATTCCTCGCCGCACTCCAGGCGGAGCTGGTGCGGATCCTCACGGCGGAGGGCAATCAAGGCTTCGTCTTCGCCTCCAAGCCGCCGACGGTGGTGTTGATGACCGGTTTGCAGGGTTCGGGTAAGACGACCACCACCGGTAAACTGGCGTACATGCTCAAGGAACAGAAGAAGAAAAAAGTCCTCATCGTCGCGGCCGACCTTCAGCGTCTGGCGGCGGTGGAGCAGCTGCGGCAGATCGCGGGGCAGATCGAGGTGGAGCTGGTGGCCGATGAGAACGGTACGCCGGTGGAACTGGTGCGTACTGCGCTGAAAAAAGCTGAAGATGAGCTCTACGATGTGGTGCTGATCGATACCGCCGGACGGTTGGCGATCGATGAAGAGCTGATGGCGGAGCTGGCTGAGGTCAAAGCAGCGGCCAATCCGGATGAGATCTTTTACGTAGCCGATGCGATGACCGGGATGGATGCCGTGCGCACCGCCGCGACGTTCAAGGAGAAGATCGGCATCACCGGTGTGGTGCTGAGCAAATTTGACGGCGACTCCAAAGGGGGTGTCGCTCTGGGGATCGCCCATCAGGTTGGGGTGCCGCTGCGCTTCATCGGTAGCGGGGAGAAGATGCCCGATCTCGAGCCCTTCATCCCCGAGCGGATCACCGGCCGCCTCATGGGTGCCGGAGACATCGAGGGGCTGGCGGAGAAGACTGCTGGTGTGATCGATGAGAAAACCGCCAAGCGGATGACCTCCAAGATCAAAAAGGGGCAGTTCAACTTCAACGACTTCCTTGAGCAGATGGAACAGATCAAGAAGCTGGGCTCCATGAAGTCGATCATGGGGATGATCCCCGGTATGGGCAACATGGCTAAGCAGCTCGGCGACATGGACCTGGAAAACTCTGACGAGGTCAAGCAGATCAAAGCGATGGTAAGCTCCATGACCCCCAAAGAGCGCGAAAATCCCGATTTGCTCAACAACAGCCGCAAACGCCGTCTGGCCGCCGGAGCCGGACTTGATCCGATGCAGGTCAACCGCGTACTCAAGCAGTTTAAAAATGCCGCGAAGATGGCCAAGAAAATGTCCAACAAGGGGGGAATGAAAGAGATGCAGAAGATGATGCAGCAGATGGGCGGCCAGGGGGGTGGTGTGCCTCCGGGATTAATGGGTCGATAATGGAGAGTTGAGAGTTGAGAGTTGAGAGTGGATGGAATTGTAGGGTGTGCAATTGCACACCGGAAAATTAGGAATTAGGAATTAGGAATTAGGAGTGAATAGTTTTGGTATGCTTTTCTACGAAAAGCTTTTATCAAAAGGGGCTGGGACTTCAGTCCCACAAAACATTACACGCAATGTATCCGGAAGTGAAGGCTTCAGCCTCACCCAATGGTAACCAAATCGGCAAAAGCAAAAAGGTGGGACTGAAGTCTCCACTTCCAAAGAAACTAACATAACACGCAGAC
>JALVWV010000102.1 GCA_027023145.1 Campylobacteraceae bacterium
CCTCGGGGCACGGGCAGAGCATCGCCCGCACGCCGGAGGATATTGCCAACTCATGGGAGATCGCCAAAGAGGCCAGAGGGGATGCCAGCGAACTCATCGTCGAAGAGTTTGTCCCTTTTGACTACGAGATCACCCTGCTGACAGTACGCAACGAAACCGGCACGGTCTTTTGCGATCCCATCGGGCACCGTCAGGAGGATGGGGACTTTGTCCTCTCGTGGCAGCCGATGGCCATGACGCCCGAGGCACTGGACAAAGCCCGGACGATTGCCAAAGCCGTCACCGATGGTCTCGGAGGTCGGGGGATCTTCGGGGTTGAGTTTTTTGTCAAGGGGGATGAAGTCTATTTCTCCGAGCTCAGTCCGCGCCCCCACGATACCGGGATGGTAACCCTCATCACCCAGAGCCAGAGCGAGTTTGCCCTCCATGTCCGTGCTGTGCTGGGGTTGCCGCTGGAGTTTACTACCTACGGCAGCGGTGCCTGTGGCGCGTACAAGGCACAAAACGAGAGCACCTCTCCCACCCTTGACGTCCCCGAAGATGCTTTTACCGCCACGAGCTTCGTCCGCATCTTCGGCAAACCCGAATCCCACATCGGCCGCCGCATGGCTGTGAGCCTTGTGTTGGATGAAGATGTCGAGCGTGCCAAAAAGAGGGCGGTGGAGATCGCTGAGAGCATCAGTGATCATTGACCGTATCGCGTAGGTCGGGGTGTCCTCACCCCGACACATAGAATCTCCGTTAAACAAAACCCACTATAATTCCATCAAAAACAGATCACCCAAAAGGAAGCAACCATGAAACTCTTTTCCCGTGTTCTTCTGCCACTGATCCTTCTGATTTATATTGCCATCGAGACGTATGCCAAATTGCACCACACCTCCATCTGCGGCTCCACCGGCTGTAAACTCGCCGGACAGCTCCTCAACTTCCCCAGTATTTATCTCAACTTCATGGGACTGGCTGCGGTAGCTGGCATTCTGATCCTCGGGTGGCTCTCTCTCAAACGTCCCGAGTGGGAGAAACTCTTTTTCATCGCTCTCTATGCAGCCATTGCCTTCGAGACGATCATGTTCGCCTATCAATTCCTCGTCAATCCCGAGCCGTGCATCTTTTGTGCTGGAGTATACGGCGGATTGCTGCTGATCGCACTGTTCTCCCGAGCCGTTTATTTGCTTTATGCCCTTCCGGTCATTGCCTCCCTTTGGGTAGCCCTCTCGACGTTGGCAATACCTAAAAATATGGCGCTTACCCCACAGGATGGCACATACCTCATCCATTCCGAGACGTGTCCCCACTGCAAGAAGGTCAAAGCTTACTTCGCCGATCATAACATCTCCTACCGCCCTATCGATGTCCACACAGCCAATGCCCGATCTCTCCTGAAAGGTCTCGGCATCCATGAGATCCCCGTCCTCCTCATGCGTAATGGGGCGACGACGACTCTCCTCAAGGGGGATGAACCGATCATCGAGCATTTCCAGGCACCCCAAACGCAAAAAGCCGAGCAGCCCACCCCAGCAACAGAGAGTATCAATACCCCATTGAAGGCAGAAGCCAGTGAAGGATGCTCTCTCGATCACCAGTTTGACGCAGCACCAGAAGAGAGTGGCTGTGAACAGGACAGTGCAGTACCGTTGCGGTAGCGTGTTAAGTATTACGTACTAAGTGTTAAGTTATTATTCTACGATGACTTAACACGTAACGCGTAGCACGTAACACATGCCCCCGCGCAACCCAAAGGAGCCCCCATGAACCTCGTCCTCCTCGATGCCGAAACCCTCGGCAGTGACCTTGACCTCTCTCCGCTGGAGCGCTTTGGTGATCTCGAAGTGTATGACATCACCGAGCCGGATGAGACCGCCGACAACATCGCAGGAGCCGACATTGTCCTTACCAACAAAGTGGTCATCGACCGCGCCATCATGGAGCAGACTCCCAGCCTCAAGCTCATCTGCATCACTGCCACTGGGATGAACAATGTTGATCTCGAAGCGGCCGAGGAGCTGGGGATCGCCGTGCGCAATGTCGCGGGCTACTCCACCACGAGCGTGACCGAGCACACCTTCGCGATGCTCTTTGCCATTGTCAAAAAGATGGAGTACTACACCCTCTTTGCCCGCGGGGGTGCGTGGAGCCAGAGCCCGATTTTTACCCACCTTGAGCAGCCATTTTGGGAGATCGCGGGCAAGCGTTGGGGGATCATCGGGATGGGCACCATCGGGCAAAATGTCGCTAGGATTGCCACCGCATTTGGTGCCGAAGTGGTCTATCACTCCACGAGTGGCGCCAACACTGATCAGCCGTACAAGCACGTCGATCTCGATACCCTCCTCTCCACCTGTGATGTGGTGAGCATCCATGCCCCCCTCAATGACCAGACACGTAACCTCATTGGGCGCGAGAACCTCCCGCTGTTACGTGATGGTGCTATCCTCCTCAATGTCGGACGCGGAGGGATCATCAACGAAACGGCTCTGGCACGCGAACTCGATCGCCGCGAACTCTACGCCGGTCTCGATGTCCTCGAGACGGAGCCAATCCCCTCCTACCACCCGTTTATGCACATCGACCACATCGAACGGCTTCTCATGACGCCTCATGTCGCCTGGGGCAGTATCGAATCCCGCCAAAAACTCCTCGAAGGGGTGGTGAAGAATATCGAGGAGTTTGTTTGAGGTCTCTTTAAGCCCCTTTCGCTATAATACGCCACTTTGTCGCCAGCTCTGATGAGAAAATCTGCGGCAGGAAGGGGGTGTGTTTTTATGCCAGGAATTATTGTCAGTCCACGCGATACATTTGAAGATGCCTACCGGAAGTTCAAGCGTCAGTGCGACCGGAACCTTATCGTCACCGAGGCGCGCGCCCGCCAGCACTTCGAGACCAAAACCGAGAAGCGCAAAAAAGAGAAGATCGCTACCCGCAAAAAAATCCTCAAGAAGCTCTTTATGCTTCGCCGCTACGAGGCACGCCTCTAAGCACCTTTTTCTCTCCCGGGGGTAGTCCCCGGAAACCTTCACTTACCCCCCCTTTTTTTATTTGCCCCCATTCACTATTTACCAAACGCAGCTGAAGTTAAATTTTCTTAGGCAATCTCGCTCCCATACTCCAGCGTGGGAGTGTATATGGGAGATAGGATGGCACGAAAAATCACACCTCAGGTATGCATTCCCATCGAGGACGATGGGAACGAGGAAGCTCCATGAATAAGCAGGGAATTTCCCCTCTTGCGTA
>JALVWV010000103.1 GCA_027023145.1 Campylobacteraceae bacterium
GAGCTTGAGATCACGGGACAGGAGCTGCTCTCTGCGGACAAAGTAACCTTGCGCTGCAACCTGACCATGCACTACCAGGTCGCCGATGGACAAACCTATCTGAATGCGACAGATGCGCCCAAAGAGTACCTCTACAAGCAGTTGCAGTTTGCGGTACGGGAGCACCTGGGCAGCATGAATATCGATGAGATCCTTGCCCGGCAGCATACACTCTCCGAGGAGGTGCTGGAGAAGTTTTATGCCACTTGCCTCAGCATTGGTGTCAAGGTCGAGAGTGTGCATATCAAGGATATCATCCTGCCAGGTGAGATGCGAGAGATTTTCAATCAGGTCATCGAAGCGACCAAAAGAGCCGAAGCAAACAATATCCAGAGACGCGAAGAGACAGCAGCTACACGCTCCCTGCTCAACACCGCCAAGCTCATGAAGGACAACCCGGCGCTGGCACGTCTCAAAGAGCTTGAAGCCCTGGAGAAAATCACCCATACCGTGGGGACACTCAATGTCTACGGTGGGCTTGATGGGGTCATGAATGGGATGATAGATTTGACAGGGGGAGCGAAGCGATAGCCTCCTCATACAGGTCGCCGATGAACTTGACCTGAATTTTATCGAATCGATCAAAACATTGTTCCCTAATCGAAACATTCATATCAATATAACAGCCGAAGAGGAGATGGATGAGACAGAATATCTCCTCTCGAGCCCGATGAATGCACGCAGGCTCCGTGAAGCCATTAACACGATCGAAAAACATCCGGAAACTCTCATCCACAAGAAAATCGAAGAGCTGGGCTGAAGAGGAAACTTTGATGCTCGCTTCATGCCGTTCTCACTATTGACCCCTGCCAAAGTTGTTCAAAATCGGGGGCGCGGTTTCAGTCGCGTTTTTGTGTGTTGCACTATGATAAATGCATCGCAAAAAAATAGTTTACAATAATGGAAAAAGAAAAACTATTATTAATATAATTATAAAGAAAAAGATAAATACTCTCACAAGTAAACTTCGCCATGGGTGTTTTAATTCTTCATCATCATATTTTAATAATGCACCAATAACACTTGCCATAAAAAAAGGCCCTGTGACAAAAAACAAAAGGGGCATTAAAATAACTCCGTAAATAATAGAAGCATGCGAATCTGGTAAAGAAAAAAACCATACGAAATTCGCAAAAAAGAAGGAACTGCTGACTAATAAAAGGGTTATTTTTTCATTTTTCATCTTTTCCCTTGTTTATAGCTCGAATTGAAGAAGAAGTGAATTGTAATTTTTTGTGCCATTTTATCTCTCGTATACACTCCCGCGCAGGAGCATGGGAGCGAGGGACATTGAAATTTTTGGGTAGCAAACCTAAAATCACACCAACACCCGCGCCGCAACCGCCACCGCCGCGCTCTCACTCCGCAGGATCATCGGGGTATCCAGTCCCACGATCTGCTCGGGGGTGAAGCGGGCAACTTCTGCATCACTAAAGCCCCCTTCGGGACCAAGTATGATCGTGGTATCTTCCCGGGTGCAGGAGAGGGTTTGGTCTTTGGAGAAATGGAGAAGTTTGGCTTTGGGATATGCGTTAAGAAACCCTTCGAGGCTTTCGACTTCATCGAGGATCATGGGGCGGGTTCGGCCGCATTGTTGGGAGGAGTTGAGAAGGATTTTTTGCATCCGAGCGTGATCGAGGCGGAAATTGTGCTGACTGCGGGCGCAGGGGAAGAATGTGAGCTGCGCCACGCCCATTTCGTTGAGGATCGGTAGGACTTTTTCGATGCTTTTGGGGTCGATTTGGCACCAGCCGATATGGAGAGTGTGTGCGGCATGGATCGGGAGAGTTGTCTGATCGGTCAGAGTAAGGTGGGCGGTTTTTTTGTCGAGGGTGTCGATGGTGTAGGTGTAGAGGGTGTCATCGCCGGAGCGCAGATGTACCTGCTCACCGGCACGGTGGCGGCGGACTTTGAAGAGGTAGCGGTGGGGGTCGCCCGTAAGCTGAAGTGACTCGGCTCCGGTGTCGGGGTGATAGAGGTATTGCACGCTCTCTCCGATCACACCATCATCGCATATACAGTCATGGCAAGAGTCATAAGCAGTTCACTTCCTACCATGAGGGTGTTGAGCTTGATTCCGTCTTCTCCTGTGAGCCAAAGGGCTTTGAGCTTGAAGGGGCGCATCGCTTCGATCCCAAGCAACACCACAGAGACAACTATCATTGTGATAACACTCGGCGGAAACTCCCGCAGCTTGAACAACCATGTAATCAGCCCACCGAAGATCACCATAGACCAGAACGCCCAGAAGGCAAAATACCCCACCCGTGTCCAAAAGATCATCTTCGGAGGCTGCGCACGCAGCAGATAAGGGGTTAACAGATTGTATACCATCACCGCCAGCAATCCATAGACGACCCAGCGGTGGTAGTCGATGATTTCGTCGAGCATCAGAAGCGCTTCTTGAGGTCTCCGTGATAGACGATGTCACGGGCATCGAGTGTGTCGTCGTTGAGCATTTCGGGTACTGGGTCGGCTGCTTCGAGGGTGCGCACTTCCTGATCAAGCATGTCTTCCTGATACGTCTGCATCATATCGGCGGCAATGACGTGGGGCATCTCTTGGATGGCGGTGAGTTTTTTGATCTCCTCTTCGACATCTTCTCCTTCGATGGTGATGATGATCTTGCCCTTCTCTTTGTCGCCGAAATGGTAGTCGCACAAGCCGCTCTGCTCGAGGCGCTCACGTACCTCATCGTAATAGTCGCTGCGACATTGCACCACGATGCTCGAAATGTTCATGTAGTCTCCTTGGTTTTTTGGTATAAAGATTTACCTCTTTGGAGGCAGGGCTTCAGCTCTGCACTGCGGGCGGGACTGAAGTCCCGCCTCCAAGATGGAATAACGGGTATTGGATTCATGCCCTCAAACAATTTTATGGTAGCTTCCAGACCAGTACCGTATCGTCATCACTTCCGCTGACAAGGGTTTTCTCGTCGACGAAGACGATCGCATTGAGGGTACTCTTCTGCCCTTTGAGTTGTGCAACTTTTGCGTGGGTCTTGAGGTCAAATACGGTAATGCTGTTGTCCTCATCCATCGCAAAAGCAACACGGCGGGCACTGGGACTCAGACCCGTCGCATAGATCAGAAATGACGCCTGAAAAAATCCCCCCTTCCCTGTTGTGACATGGTAGTACGCGGCTCGGCGATCCTGACCAGCAGCGGCGACGATGCCGT
>JALVWV010000104.1:0-12122 GCA_027023145.1 Campylobacteraceae bacterium
AATACTCTTGCCTCATCCATGAAAGCCTCAGTTATTGTTTTTTTAATTGTAGCATAAAGTTTATGATAATGCCAGCCATGCTCGGTTGAGATTGCGTTGAGGTTGGTCGGGTAGAATTAGAGCTACCCTAAGGTATAATCTCCCCATGAGGTCACCCATGAATGCAATCAAAAAACGGATTCTCCTGCTCGAAGATGATCTTCAGCTCCATGCTACCGTCAAGCAGTTCCTTGAATTGCGGGGGTACGAGGTCGTCGGAGCCTTTGATGCTCATGAAGCACAGGATCGGCTCTATGAGACGCCGGTGGATTTGATGCTGTTGGATGTCAAAGTGCCGCATCAGAGCGGGTTTGATCTCCTCGGGCAGCTGCGTGCCGAGGGGAACGATACTCCCGCGATCTTCGTCACGTCTCTCAGCGGGGTGGAGGATGTCGAGCGGGGCTTTGCGCACGGGGGCGATGACTATATCCGCAAACCCTTTGCTCTCAAAGAGCTCTCGGTTCGGATAGAGTCACTCCTCAAGCGTAGCTACGGCAGTCGGAAGGCTACGATGGATCTTGGGGATGGGTTGGTCTTTGACCTCGATCAATCCCTCCTGATTCGTGACGGACGCACCGTCCCGCTCAAGACCAAAGAGCTCAAACTCCTCTCTCTTTTCCTCCGGCATCCCAATGAATTGCTCGATTATGAGCGGATTTATCAGGCGCTCTGGAGTTACGACGAGGAGCCCAATCCCGCTTCGCTCCGTACGTATGTCGGTACGCTGCGCCAGGAGCTGGGCAAAGAGCGGATCGAGACGATCAAAAACACAGGGTATCGATTTGTCCGAGAGTGAAAAGCGCAGTCTGATCCGCTTCCTTGTGATCTATCTGACCTCAACATTCGTGCTGTTTGCACTGGTGTCGTGGATCTTTTATCATGCGACCGAACGCAACATCCATCAGCAGCAGGAGCGTGTCCTCGAGAGTGAAATTACCCATATTTTGACACGATTGCGCACCTTACATGCCTCAGATGCGCCGACATTGCTGTATCCGAAAAACACCGGTGTCTCCTCGGCGATTTTTGATGTGGATCGCCACTATATTTTTGGTAATTTTTCTCAGCAGCCCTCCCTCGATGATGCAGCAGATTCAGAAGTGCTTCGACGTATTGTTCCCGTCGACCCCCATTACCTCGGGGCAGCATATCTGCTGGTGAGCCGCCCCTTTGACGATGCACCGATGTGTGCCCTCCGGCGCAATATCCTCCTCTTCATGCTGTTGGGCGGTGTGTTTTTCAGTGTGCTGGGGTATTTTCTCGGGCGGCTTTTTATCGCTCCGATGCGCGAGTCGGTGGAGCAGAAAAACCGCTTTATCGAGGATGCGACCCATGAGCTCAACACCCCCATCAGCACGATCCTTGCCAACATCGAGATGATCGAAGCCCTCGAGAAGGGGCAAGATGTCCGCGAAGAGCTAGGGCGTATCGAGATCGCTTCGCGGACGCTTAGCCGTATCTACGACGATTTGACATTTCTGAGTCTCGATCACCCGTATCATCGGCAGATTGTGGAGCTGGATCTGAGCGCTCTGGTGCAGGAGCGGTTGGAATATTTCTCCGTCGTCAGCCGCGCCAAAGGGGTGAACGTCACCTCTCACATCATTCCCCACGTTCTCCTCTCAATAGATACAGACGATGCGATGCGCCTGGTGGACAATCTCCTCTCGAACGCCATCAAATACAACCGAAACGGTGGCACGATCCACGTCGAGCTGACTGCACATCAGCTGCAGATCACCGATACGGGTATCGGCATTCCGCCGGAGAAGATCGCGACCCTCCACGAGCGCTTCCGCCGTGCCAATACCAGCGAAGGGGGCTTTGGGATTGGGCTCAACATCGTCCATCAGGTGGTGCAGTTTTATGGGTTTGATTTTGAGATCGACTCGGAGGTGGGGGAGGGGACGGTGGTGAGGGTTGGTTTTAGTGAATTAGGAATTAGGAATTCGGAGTGAGGAATTTTGGTATGTTTTGCTTTGCAAAACTTTTATTGGGGGATGCGGCTTTGGCCGCATATAGTGGGACTGAAGTCCCAGCCCCTTGTCGCTCTTGGAGTTTGGACTTCAGTCCAACAAAACGCGTTAGCGTAACTTTGTGGATGGGTGAGGAATGAGGAATTGTGGTATGCTTTGCTGCGCAAAGTTGTTATTTGGAACAGGAGTAGGGACTTTAGTCCCGTTTCAGGATAGATAATATATCGAACACGGAGTGAAACATGAAAAGATTTATACTACTGATAGCCGCCCTCTCAACCCTCCTCCCCGCACAAACCCCAGCCGATCCGCTGCTGGAAGCCAACTGTCTGGGATGTCACCGCGAACAGAAACTCCCGGACAATCTGATCTACCGCCGTTATCTCCTCCGGTACAGCTCCCCGGAGCGGATCGAAAAGGCATTGCTGACCTACCTCCGCCACCCGGACAAGGCTCATTCGATCATGCCCTCGGAATTTTTCCTCCGCTTTCCTTTGAAATATCCATTGAAACTTGAAGATGCGGAGCTCAGAGAGAGTGTTCAGAAGTATTTGGAGTATTTCGATGTGCGGCGCAGGTTGCGGTTGGAGAAGTGAGGGAGACTATATCTCAGCATCAAAATGCAGTTGACATACAGTTGAACTTAGGATGCTATACTTCAACTATCTAAAAGAAAATATTTTTAGATACACCATGTAAAGCGAGGACGCAAAATGAGAACAATGACAAAAATGGTTATAGTGCTGGCAATTGTCGGCGGCGGTGTTTCAACATTGAGCGCCGGAGAGATGGACGGGAAACAGCTATTTACAAACAAGTGTGCTGTGTGTCACAATCTATCGCAGCCTGCGGATGAATCCAAAGTAGTAGCGCCCCCTGCCAGAGGGGTGATGTTTCATATGACAGAAGCCCTGGGCAGCCAGGAGAAGGTCAAAGCTCACATCAAGGACTTTGTGCTGGAGCCCAGCAAAGAAAAAGCAATCTGCAAAAGTGTCCGGAGATTTGGTGTGATGCCTTCTCAAAAAGGTGTTGTCAGCAAAGAGGAGCTCAGTGTAATCGCCGACTGGATGGTGGAGCACCTTGCAATGGACAAAAGCGAACACCAGAAGATGGAAAGAAAACATCAGGGACATGGCAAAGGGATGCACCGGGGGCATGGGATGGGTCAGGCCAAAGGCAATGCGCATACCCATCGCTAAGTTACCGATGGTAGAATAGGGGATCCATAATTAGGAAAGTAGAAGTATCTCGTGCCAGCCAAAAAAACCATTTTTCTACTGGAGGATGATCTTCAGCTCAGCCGTACCATCTGGAAGTTTCTGGAGCATTCAGGCTACAAGGTACACTTGGCTCATGATGCAAGGGAAGCAAGAGACCTTTTGTATGAAAACCCGGTAGATCTGATGCTGCTGGATGTCAAGGTACCGTATCAGAATGGTTTTGATCTCCTCTCAGAGCTAAGAGAGGAGGGCAACAAAACCCCCGCGATTTTTATCACATCCCTGCACACGGTGGAGGATCTCACCCGGGGATTTGATGCAGGGTGTGATGACTATATCCGCAAACCGTTTGTCCTCAAAGAGCTTCAGCTCCGTATCGAAGCCAATCTCAAAAAAAACTTCCAAACGTACAATGACCTTGTTGAGATAGATAAGGATATCCGTTTCAATATCAAAGAGTACCAGCTCACAGTCTCAGGAAAGAGTATCCCCTTGAAGGCCAAAGAGGCCAAACTGTTGGCCTATTTCCTCTCACATCCCAATACCACTATCAGCCACGACACTCTCTTTTCCGTATTGTGGGAGTATGATGAAGAGCCCAGCGGCGCCAGTTTGCGTACCTACATACACACACTCAGGCGGCGCTTGGGCAAAGAGAGGATCGAGACGATCAAAAACAGTGGATACCGATATGTTTCGTGATCGGATGAGCCGCAGTGAGAGGCGAAGCCTGTATCGCTTCATGACCATTTATGCACTCTCTACGCTTCTGTTATTTGGTGTCGGTGCGGTGATTTTTTATCAATTTGAAGTCTATCAGATGCAGGAGAATGAGCGAAGAGCGATCAAGCACGACAGCAACAGCATCATACCGATTATCAAGAATATCGACTTGGAGAGATTGCGACAGATACGAGATATGCGGGTGGCTGTCTACACCGGGGAAAAAGAGTATTTATTTGGGACGTTCAAGCCTACGGAGGTGGAGTGGGGACGTAATTTTGTGCTCAGAGGGGATGTATTGCGCCACATCCGGGTCATCCCTCCACCCCACCGCAAACACACAGCTTACATGGTGGTGGAGAGGAAAGTGAACACCTCAGCGCTCTCTACGCTGCGGCAGATGATTGCGTACGCTTCCCTGCTGGCACTGTTTGTTGTATTGGGGCTCGGTTATTTCCTCGGTCGATTGTTTATCGCACCGATGCGAGAGAGCATCCGGAAGCTCAATCTTTTCGTGCAGGATACCACCCATGAGCTCAATACTCCTATCAGTACCATCCTGACCAATATCGAGATGCTGGGTATTCTCGGGAAATGCGAGAAGAATGAGGAGCTCGAGCACATCGAAATCGCATCCAAAACCCTCAGTCGTATCTATGAGGATCTCAGCTACCTCAAACTCAACGAATCCTACCAGCGCCGGGTAGAGGCGGTGGACATTTCTCAACTGCTCGAAGAGCGACTGACGTACTTCTCTTCGCTGATGCGCGCCAAAGCCATCCGGCTCAGCCGTGAGATCACGCCTCATGTCATTCAAGAGATCGATCGCACGGATGCCATACGCCTCTACGACAATCTCCTCTCCAATGCCATCAAATACAGCGACAAGGGGGGAGACATTTTCGTCTCTCTGACGCCCGATGGGTTTCTACTTCGAGATACAGGCAGAGGGATGGATACCCGGACACTGGCGAAGGTCTTTGAGCGTTTTGAGCGGGGAGATACGAGCGAGGGGGGCTTTGGGATCGGGCTGGATGTTGTCTCAGGCATTGTCCGCCACTACGGATACCGTATCGAGATGGATTCAGAGTTGGGGGAGGGGAGTGTGGTAAAAGTTATATTTAGTGAATAGTTTTGGTATGCGTTGTTTGGCAACGTTTTATCTGAGGGGACGCGACTTCAGTCGCGTTTAGTGGGGTTGAACCCCCCCAACCCCTTGTTTCTCTCCCGGGGTAGAGCACTCTGAACAAGGGTGTTGCATTGTCCCTTATTTTGCCCGCGATCGTATGAGTGTATCGATCTTTTTGATGTGATCATTGTTCAGTTTGCCTGAGTGGCTGAAGAGGAGTTTCGTGTGTTTGTCGAGGACGAGCACATCGTGCTCATCGTTTTTCAGCCCCCATTTTTTAACCAGCCAGGAGGTGTTATCCACGACGATAATCCGTTTGGGAAAGTCACCCATTTTGCTTTTCATCAGTTTTGTGATCAGCGCTTTGGGTTTCCAGGTGGCACCGAGGTTCATGATGGCAACGATCTGAAAGTGTTTCGGGTCGATATCCCGTTCGAGTTTTTTGATTGTGCTGTTGAAATTTTTTCCTTTGTCTCTCTCGTCCGGATCGACATAGAGCAACAGGGTTGTTTTCCCTTTGAGCATCGACGAATCCCATGTTTTGCCTGAGAGATATCCGCCGTTTTTGTGGTCGAGAGTCACGTGAGGGAGTCTCTTTCCAACTGCCACACCGGCATGGAGCCCTATCACGAAGATGAGGGGAAGTATCAGTAGTTTTTTCATGGCTCTTCCTTCTTTATTTTGAGATGGAAATGATATCGATCCCATATCAACTGAATATCGATTTTTGAAATCTTAAGCGGATGTGTGCAAAAGTGTTATCTTTGGCCGTTGCCACTGTTTGTATTTTGTGGATATTCAGAGTGACAATAGTTGATCCCATCGATGGTGCCGAGTGAGCAGCATCCCTCAGAGATGCCCAGATTTTTCAAGCCGTTGTCGAATGCCCAGTAGTGCCTGTAGCTGCCATCTCTCAGTACTTCAAAAGCGGCCGTGACATCTGCGGCGTCGGACGCTTCGGCCAGTGTCAGATAGTGATCGAGGTCATTGATGTCCGTAACCTCTACCATGCATCCTACCTCCAGACTGTCCTGTGCAGAATCCGATCCTTTGGCATACAGGGCATCATAAAGTGCCTGTATCGCTGGTATGTCATACTGACCACGTGGCATATCTTCGAAAGCAACAGTATTGTCTGCAACCCCCTCGTTTACGTTGGTGAGGTTTTGTTCGTTCAGATTATACTTCCGTACCAGTGACTGGACGATACCGACATGTGTTTTCTCGCCATTACTGGCAATGTTCTTCAGTTGCTTGATCTCTGTTCCGGCAGCCAGATGATGTTCATAGAGGTTCATATAGACGTCATAGGCCAATCGCTCCTCATTGCCCATATAGGCGATACCATCTTTGAGATCCTGGGTGAGTGTGGACATGGGTAATGCATCAATATCGATAGATGTATTATTCTCTCCCCTGTTTCCATTTCCATTGATATCGTTACACCCAATGAGCACTATGGCTGTTGCCAGTACCAGTCCTAAAGTGAGTAAATGTTTCATGTTGTAACCTTTGTAATTGTTTTGTGGTGGAAGTATAAAAGAAAATTATTACTTTAGTATTACGGGCATGGAGTGGACAAAGAAGCAAAAAAGAAACGCGCACTCCACGCTGCTATGCAGGATAGGGTACAACAGTTCCGTGTGTTGTTCTATTGTTTTGTACAACCTTCCCAGGATGCATCAAAATGGTTTTTTCTCTTCTCCGGAGAAGAGCCGTCATGTGTTTTGGTTGCCCCGGAGATGATGACACGGTTTGCTTCTGCGAAGCGAAGCATGGCGTAGACTTTTTTCTTTTTCTTGCCAATGACTTTGTCGATTTCCCAGGCCTCCTTGCCATCATCACCTTTGGTAACCTTCCCGAAAGTGAAGGTGTAGAATGCCTTGATCTCTTTGGTCTGTTTGGTACATTTGTCATCGCTGTAAAACTGCATACCACCTTTGGCATGCATATCCTCAGTGACCGTTACCTTTTTAGAAGCCCACTCGTTTGGTTTGCCGGTGGGATAACAGATTTGAGTCCATGTTCCTACGAGAGCTTTAGCGGCTTCATCTGCTGTTTGGGGTAGATGGTGTTTTTCTTTGGGTTTGATCTTTTTCTTGAGTTTTTCTGCACCATTGAGTGAAATGGTTTGGGCAAGGGTGACAAAATCGATCTGACACTTCAACAGTGCCTCATCGGTAAAGGAGTGATCGGTACCGGTTTTGGCTGCGGCAACCCGGTCAAGAATGGTGGGGAATTTCATCGGTTGAGCCTTGGTTGTCCGGGCATTGACTGCCTTGCGCAGTGCTGGATCATACGTATAGAGATCAAAGGCAAACGATTTGATTTGTCCGAAAATCTTTTGGCTATCTTGTTTGGGGTCGGCTTTTTTGAGGGCTTGCTTGATTTTGAAGAGCCCCCGGACGGTGCGGCGCTTTTTGAAAATAAATTCAGCATCGGGCTCTGTGAAGCCGGGTGTATGGATCTCATTATAGACATCCGCAGCCATAGCATCGGTATCCACCCCGACATTGACCTCTTTCATCATAACCTCTTTTTTGCTGCCGCCTTTTCCAGCTTTGTAGCCGTCAAGGGCTGCTTTGATTTGAGATTCGGTCATATTTTTGACCACCTTGCTTACACCAAGTGCTTTTTTCTCAAAATCGACACCGTGGCAAGAGACACATCGATCCATATCAGCTAAAAGCGACAAGGGTAAAAGCGTTAATCCAATCAACATAGTTTTCTTCATCTTGTGATTCCTTTTAATTGTGAATGGGCGTATTTATTGTATTGATCCAATCTAAACTGTGTATCAATTGTCAAGAAAAGTTCAAGAAGCATCCCCTACCGCTCTTGACACTCTTTGGTCACAATAGCAGAGTAAATATTTCCACATAAAGGAGTCGGTCATGAAAAAAACAATGATTGTACTTGCTCTCATAGCAGGTACAAGCCTATATGGCAAAACGGTAGATGCGTATATTAATCAACTTGCAGCAGAGGCAAAACAACAGAATTCTGCATTTCAGGGCTTCAGTGCCCAAAGAGGCAAAGATATCTACTTTTCAAAACATATCGGCAAACGCGGTAAAGAGGTCTCTTGTGCAAGCTGCCATACGGACAACCTGAGACAGGGCGGAGAGAATATCTTTACAGGCAAGAAGATAAAGCCTCTCTCTCCCTCTGTTAACCCAAAGAGGTTTACCGATGTCAAGAAGGTTAAAAAATGGCTTAGACGCAACTTCAAAGATGTCTATAAACGCGAAGGTACAGCGCAGGAGAAAGGTGATGTCCTTCTCTTTATGCGTTCAAACTAAAACTATACAAAGGAAACAATGATGAAAACGATTACATACACACTGACCCTTGCAGCAGCACTTCTTGCAGGAAATATGCTCTACGCTGACGATGAAAGATATGAGAGAGGCAAACCCTATATGACCGAAACAGGCAAAGCAGCAACACTCTATAAAACAGAGTGCGGCGCCTGCCACATGGCCTATCAGCCGGAGTTTCTGCCAAAACGGTCATGGAAGAAAATGATGCAAACCCTTGAAAACCACTTCAAGACAGATGCGACACTTGAAAAGGAGGAGTATGCAACCATTCAAGCCTATCTGTTGCGAAATGCCTCCGATGCCAAGCCGGTCTTCGGCGATATAGGCAAAATAGGCAGAAAAATTCCGGCCGACCAAACGCCGCTTCGCATCAGTGAAACGCCCTATTTCAAAAAAGAACACAGAGAGATTCCAAAACGGATGATCCTCCAAAAAGAGGTCAAAAGCATCGCAAACTGTGCCGCTTGTCATACAAAAGCAGAGCAGGGAAACTACAGTGAGCACACGATCTTCATTCCCAACTACGGAAAGTGGGATGACTAAGGATTATGTGATGAAAACTTACGTCTGGACACTGCCTACCCGAATCTTTCACTGGATGCTGGTACTCTTTGTCGCGCTGGCATTTCTCACCTCCGAAGAGGAGAGGCTGCTTGACTACCATGCCGCATTCGGCTACGGTGTGTCGGCGCTGCTGCTTTTTAGGTTTGTGTGGGGAGTGATGGGGCCGTACTACAGCCGCTTTTGTGACTGGTCGCTTTCAAGAAAAGAGCTTGTCGGTTTTATTCGTTCCCTGCCATATCCGAAGAAGTATTACACAGGACATAACCCCGCTGCTTCTTTGGTGATGGCGGGCATCCTGTTGACTGCACTGCTGTTGGTACTCAGCGGCATGCTTACCTACGGCATACAGGAAGGTAAGGGACTCTTTGCATGGCTAAACACCCCTCTTTTTAAAACCATGGAATATTTCCAAGAGGTACATGAGTTTTTCTTTGTCCTTCTGATACTGCTGATTACAGCACACCTTGGCGGTGTCACCATGGACTATCTGCAACACAGAGAAAGCGGCACACTCCGCTCCATCTTCAGCGGATACAAACAGCTCACTGCCGAACCTGCACACCTTACAATCATACAAAAAACAGTTGCATGGGTGTTCCTATCTTTCGCGCTGGCAGCCCCTGTTTTGTTGATATACGACACTACCCCTTTGACACAGAGCCGCTACAGTGCCGTCAACTATGAAGCAGAACACCCTCTTTTTGTCGAAGAGTGTGCCTCATGCCACACCCTGTATCCACCACATCTGCTGCCAAAACGCACATGGAAAAAGATCATGACAACCCTCTCAGACCATTTCGGTGATGATGCTTCGCTCGATGAGGCAGACAGAGTCTCTATCGAAAAGTATCTTCTTGCAAACAGTGCGGAGCACTCGACAAAAGAGGCAGCCTACTACATCGCCCGCTCACTTGAAGAGAAAAAAAACGATATAATAGCCATAAGCAAATCCCCCTACTGGGTTCAAAAGCATGCGTCAGTAAACAAATCTCTGTTTGACTCTCCAAAGGTCAAAAGCAGAGCCAACTGCAAAGCCTGCCACCAAAAGTTTGAAAACGGCATGATAGAAGACAGCCTGATAGCTGTGCCTGAAGGAGCATAAGATGCGTATTATCCTTGCCATACTGCTTATAGCCAACCTGCTCATGGCCGATCATGATGATGACAAAAAAGCTCTACAGATGCCTTACGATATGCGCTATCTTGGCCTGACAACAACGCAGAAGCAGACAATATACCGCTTGCTTTTAACTTACAAAGAAAGACGCAAAACGCTTCGTAAAAAGAGAGAAATACTTGAACGCCATACATTTTGGCTCTTTAAGCAGAAAACATTTGACAAAGAGAGCTTTCTCAAGCAGCACCTGCAGCTTAGAAGAGAACTTCTTGAGATAGAAGCCGATTTTCTCAAAAACCTGCATAGTATTTTAAGTGAAAAACAGCAAAAAAAGTTTGCACCTCATCTTGAGGAGTGGGAAATTGACTAAACATGTACTGCTCATTGAAGATGACCTTCAAATGCAACAACTCATCAGCGACTACCTTGATGATTTTGGGTATGTGACACGGGCATTTGCCAACCCCAAAGAGGCACTGGAACACTTCTACGATGATCCAAAAGCTTATGATGTCATCATCCTCGATCTGATGCTGCCTCAAATGGACGGATTCGATGTCTGCAAAAAGATCAAAGCGTGCCACGACACACCCATTATCATCTCTTCTGCCAGAGGTGACATCGGCAACAAAATACATGGATACGAGCTGGGGGTGGACGACTATCTTGCCAAACCCTACGAACCCAGAGAGCTTGTCTTGCGCATTGAGGCTATTTTACGGCGTGCCGGACGTACAGAGAGCTTTCAAGTCGGTGACTTTACTCTGGATACTGCTACCAGAGAGGTAACCATTGAAGAATATACCGTTTCACTTACCAAAATCGAGATGGATATCTTTTTGCACCTGCTTCAAAACAGAAGTCATGCCGTCTCCAGAGAGCAGCTCATCCAGGCCGCTTCGCTTCCTCTCGATACGAAAAACCGTACTATCGATATGCACATCAGCAACCTGCGCCACAAGATAGGAGACGACCCCAAAAATCCCAAATACATCCGCTCCCTCTGGGGTATCGGATACAAGTTTATAGGATAGATACTGTGTCCATACGTCTCAAAATCACCCTTCTCTTTCTTGCCAGCCTACTGTTGATGACCTATATGGGGTATTGGGTGCAAAGCCAGGCCGCTCAAAAGAACCGGACCATCCTCATCCAACGCTATCTTCGTACAGCAAAAACCCTTCTTACACCCATGATGAAAGGCGATACACGTGCTTTTGATGCAAAGCTCAAAGAACTTGGGGTAAAAGAGATAACACCAAACCCAATGCCTCACTCATCTCCCATACTCTACCGCCAACCACTGAGCTACGGCGAGATTGTCATCTTTTCTTTGAACAAAAAAACCTACCTCTCCCTTACCTATCTGGATGAGACACGCATACTTTATGACCCTTTTCAGGAAGAGAGTATTGCAGAACAGAACATGACCTACCTGATGATCAGCATCGATATAGGATTGCTTCTATTGATTTATCTACTGGTACTTAAAATGCTTTCCCCACTTAAGCAGCTTGGCAGAACGATGAGGGCATTCAGCCATGGAAATCTGTATATCCGCTCAAAACTCAAAGGCAATGATGAGATTGTGGAAGTCTCTGAAAGTTTCAACACTATGGCAGACAAACTCCAGCAGACACTCAATGCAAAAGAGGCGCTTTTACGGGAAGTCGGGCATGAGCTTAAGACACCTATTGCTAAAGGAAAATTTGCACTCGAAGGGATCAAGATGAGCCCCTCAAAGAAGATTTTAGAAGAATCTCTAAACGATCTGGATGCCCTCACTTCTGCCATTTTAGATCAAAAACGAATTGACGAGGAGCCGCTGCATATAACAACATTCAAATTCTCTACGCTTATCACGGAAGCACTCTCAAAACTGATGATCGAAGAGGAGAGTATCCGTATCGATATAGAAGACTTCGATATCGAGGCCGATCTCTCCTCGATGAGTATCGCACTTAAGAACCTTTTGGAGAATGCCTTGAAGTATACCGACTCCTTCCCCATAGAGATCAAAACATCCGGAAC
>JALVWV010000104.1:12132-13294 GCA_027023145.1 Campylobacteraceae bacterium
ATATTGTCAGTTACGCCAAACCGCTTGACAAACCTTTGTCATATTATCTGCAACCTTTTACACAGGCGTCCAGACAACAAAAAGGTTTTGGACTTGGGCTTAGTATTGTCAAAAAGATCGTGGAGAAACACGAGTTTACCCTGAATTATAAACATCGCTCAGGTGAAAACGACTTTATCCTCTGCTTTGGGAAATGATGCTTTCTACTGGTAATGCACAACCACCTTCTCGACAAAAGGCATTTCTCGTTTGATCTTATCTTCTATATCGTGTGCGATGCGATGCGCCTCACTCAGTGAATCGGTAACCAAATCGAGGTCCAGTTGTACAAATTTGAAACTCCCGGCATTCCTCCCGGTGATCGCATTGATTTTTTCTACCGTTTTTTCTTCTTCAAGTATGTGCTGAATTTTGGTGATACTCTCATGATCCAAAGAAGCATCCAGCAGCACTTTGATCGATTCTTTCAGGATTTCAAAACCACTATGGAAGATGAAGTAAACAACGATCACAACTGCAATCTTCTCGACCAAAGGATACCCGAAATACTGCCCGAGAACCCCAACAAGTACAACCAGAGCCGTGTAAAAATCTGTCTTGATATGTTCGGCATCTGCCATGAGGCTTGGGGAATTGAGGGCGATTGCTTTTTGTTTTTCCCAGCGGGAGTAGAGGTAGGTGATCAGGACAGTAAGCCCAATGACGATCAAGGCGGTCGCAAGACTGCTGATCGGGGTCGATTCACCAAAAAGCACATCTTTGGCAATCTCATAGCCTGCGAAGAAGATAGCAAAGGCACTGACCAGTGCAACCAGGTTTTCTACTTTGTAGAGACCCTGAGGGAAGAGTTCGGATTTTTTATTGGAGATAACAATTCCGATGTAGACACTGGCGGAAGCGGCGAGATCCGAGAGGGAATGTACCCCATCGGCTGTCAATGCCGCACTGCCGGAAAAGAGACCCCCGGAAATCTTGATAGCCGAAAGAATCAGATTCACACCGATGGAGTAAAGAGAGATCTTTTTTTTCTCGGCAAAGTTCAGCGTTCGTGTCTGTGTATCATGCATGGGGTCTCCTGAGTTGTTAGATTTAAGATACTAAAATTGTAGCCATACTATCTTAGTTTTTTCCGCATCTTATCCGCTTTCATCTTGTCAAATTC
>JALVWV010000105.1 GCA_027023145.1 Campylobacteraceae bacterium
TAGATTATCTATCTCTTCATTTTTATTCCACCAGCGACCGGCTTTCAAGAGATATGCCTCTATCGTTTTTAGATTATCATAATATTAAAACGATAATTGGTTTTGATTGGGTAACTCATCCTCACACTTACCCTTTTAAGCACTCATCGTATGGGATATCGCTAAAATAGCCCATGGAAAACACCAAACCACACCTCAACACTCGCGTCCTCATTGCCGGTATCTTTTCACTGGTGATCGGCGTAGGGGTGGCACGTTTCGCCTTTACGTCATTGCTCCCTGCCATGCTGGACGACTCACTCGACCTTACGTTCGCCGGGTTTCTTGCCTCGATCAACTTCGCCGGGTACCTCAGCGGTTCGATTCTGGCCGTTTTCATCACCCGCTTCCCGACCAAAGTTCGCCTGTTTCGCATTGGCATTATCTTGTGCATCCTCACCACCGCTTTGCTGGGACTCACCAATAATCCGACTCTTTGGCTCATCGATCGCTTCATCGCCGGGTTCGGAGCGGCGATGGCGCTGGTGGTAGGCTCCGCTATCGTCATGACGCGCCTGAATCTCCCCGACAAGACCCGTGCCATGGGGATTCACTTCAGCGGGATCGGTGTCTCGATCCTCCTGAGCGATCTGATGGTACGCCTCATCATGGGTTTGGGCGGGAGCTGGCAGGATGCCTGGCTGGGATTGGCAATTTTTGCGGCGTTGGTGGCTCCGTTTGTCCTCCGTACCCTTTCGTTTGCTGCCGAGACCCCTCAAACGACTGCGCACCATCGGTTCAGCCTGTCCGTTTTTACCCCCTTTACCCTCCTCCTGATCGCTGCATATTTCACCGAGGGGGTCGGGTTTGTCGTGCAGGGGACGTTCCTCCCGGACATCATCAACTCCATACCGGGGCTCGAAGGGTACGGTGGCTATACCTGGCTGTTGGTAGGAGTGGCCGGTATCCCCTCGAGTATCCTCTGGATGCGGCTGGCGCACCGCTACGGCAGCCTCCCGATGATCGTCACAGCCATGCTGGTGCAAGTCGTGGGGATTCTCCTGCCCACCCTCACCCGCAACCCCGCGCTCAATCTCCTCAGCGGCATCCTCTACGGTGGTACGTTCGTCGGCCTGGTCGCCCTCTTCCTTAATCTCGGCGGCCGCCGTGCCGGAGCCAACCCCGTCGTCCTCATGGGTGCCCTCACCTCCGCCTACGGCATCGGTCAGGTCGCTGCTCCTCTCTACAGTGTCGCCCTCACCCGGCATTTCGGCTCCTACGATCCGGCACTCTATCTCACCGCCGCGATCACAACATTCGGGGCATTGCTTATGCTGTATGGACGGCGATTTGAAAGATAAGCTAAAATTGAATAACCTGAATCACGAATGCTGTTTTCTGTTGAGAGATTTGGGTATAATCTCCCCATGAAAAATCTCCACAATGCCCTCCAACTCAAACAACTCTACCAGCTCAAACAACTGGGATACACCTACACCGATCTCGCCCCTTCGGAACTCGAAGTGGAGGCAGCCGATCTGCCCGATTCCCTCGAAGCGCTTAGGCAGACCGTAGCCGGGTGCCATCTGTGTGAACTGAGCAAACATCGTCACAAAAGCGTCTTTGGGGAGGGGAGCCCGCAGGCGAACGTGATGTTTGTCGGCGAGGGTCCCGGTGCGACCGAGGACAGCACCGGGCGTCCATTTGTCGGGCGAGCAGGCGAGTTGTTGACGAAGATGATCGAAAACGTCCTCCTCATCCCCCGCTCAGAGGTCTACATCGCCAACATCGTCAAATGCCGCCCCCCGGGCAACCGCGTCCCCACGGAGTCCGAAGCGTTCACGTGTCGTCCGTATCTCCTTAAGCAGATCGAGATGATCCAACCCCGGATCATCGTTACCCTCGGCGCTACCGCTTACCGCTACCTCACCAACGATACCAGCCCCATCAGCCGCGTCCGAGGCAACGCCATCGAAGCCAAAGGCTACACCCTCATCCCTACATTTCACCCCAGCTATCTGTTGCGAAATCCTTCGGCAAAAAAAGAGGCGTTTATCGATATGAAAAAGGTGAAGGAGATGATGGAGTAGCGGTAATCAAAAGGAACCAGTGTCCTTACGGAAACGTCGGTTCAGTTTTGGGTCGAATACTGTGCTGATCGATGGCGAGATCCCGGACATGGATCCCGTCTTTGGACTGGCGAATCTCCCAGTACATTGGGTGGGTCTTGGCATTGGTATAGACGAGTTGGCCGGACATCCGGTAGAGCGTCGCATTGGCCTCGCGGGTGCGGTTCCAGTCATTCCAAGTGCCAGTGCGGGTAGCGTTGAGCTCTGCGCGTTCAGCAAACGAAGCCAACCAATCGATGCCTACCCGATGGTGCAGGGAAGGATCGAGCTTCTCCTGAGCGGTAAAATAGTCCCCGTTTTTGAGCGCGACCAACATGGTCAACGCATACGCATGGATCGGGGCGATCTCTTCCGCCCGCTGCTTGCGGACATGCGCATCCCATCCGTACTTGGCTCCATAGACGATCGCACCAAGCAACGCCAGACGAACCACAATCCGTCCAATCCGGATCGATAGGGGCGTGACGGGTGCTGGAGTCGTATTCATTCTGCTTCCTTGCGCAGCATCAGAGTGCTGACAATCACCACAATCGGCAGGGAGAGTCCTACGAGATAGGGAACGGGGTGGAAGCTATGGTGGCCGCGCAGATAGAAAAATCCGAAGATCAACACCCCGTACGCTCCAAGGCGGTAGAGCGACATCGCTGCCCGTGAATCCTGCAGCGTCGCTCCGAGTGAGCGTCGATGTTCTTTGCGACGGGCTTTTTCTTCTTGGATCGCGGTTTTGATCATCTCGGCAGTAGCGGGTGCTTCCGACTCAACCGGAACCTCCTCCTCATACAACCCATGGGGATCGTCGATCTGATCGATCATCTCCCGATCGTCCACGTCGGGGATCGCCCCGGATGCGAGACGGTGCCGTACCATCCGGGCATAACTGAACATCGATGCCCCCATCACGAGCACTGATGTGACATATGCTATTTGCGTATTGGCCAGCCAGTCGCCCCCCATCCATGCGGCTGCCGCCACTACTGGCACATCCATGAGCAACAGCATCCCAAGTACCCGGCGCATCAGTAGTCGTCATCCTCGTCATCGTCATCAAACGTGCGGCGTTTGTAGCGCGGATCATCTTTGAGCTCATCAAGGGAAGCTTTCTG
>JALVWV010000106.1 GCA_027023145.1 Campylobacteraceae bacterium
CTTGTTCTAAAGTGAGGAGTGAGAAGTGAGAAGTAAGGAATTTTGGTTTGCGTTGCTGTGCAATGCTTCTATAATTTCTAATTTCTAATTTCTCACTTCTCACTCTTATCCTCCCGTCTCATAAAACGCCCGGTTAGAGGTCTCGCTCTCCTCGTCGCTCCAGCGGTTCTCTTTGGGTTTGTCGGCGAGGACGGTTTTGAGGGTGGCGACGGCTCCGTCGATGTCTCCGGCTTCGACGGAGTCTTTGATGCTCTGTGCTTCATCAAAGTAGAGGCAGGGGATCAGATACCCTTCGGCGGTGAGGCGTATGCGGTTACACGTTTCGCAGAAGTCGTGTTTGTGCGGATCGATCAAACCAAAACGGTAGCCATCTTCCAGTTCGTAAGTAAACGACGGGCTGCTGCCGGAACGACCGATTTTTTTGATGGGATACTTTTCTCTGACTTTCTCAAGAATCTCTTTGCCAAGCAACCCTTTGAGACCGTCTTTGGCCAGGGCGTTTTCCATGTATTCGATGAAGCGGATCTCGATACCCCGCTCTTTGGCATATTCCATTACGTCGATGATCTCATTGTCGTTGATCCCTTTGAGGGGCACCATATTGATCTTGATTTTCAGACCGGCGGCGAGCGCTGCATCGATCCCTTCAAGGACTTTGCCGAGCACATTCTTCTGGGCGATCTGTGCTGCGACGGCGGGTTTGAGCGAGTCGAGAGAAATGTTGAGACGCTTGAGCCCGGCATCGGCCAGCTTCTGGGCAACATCGGAAAGCAGGTAACCGTTGGTGGTCAACGCCAGATCAATGTCCGGAGCATAATCATGAATCATCCGGATGAAGCGATCGAGATCCGCCCGCAGAAGCGGTTCTCCCCCGGTAAGGCGGATCTTAGTGATCCCCTGGTCAATCGCCGCTTTGATAAAAGCAAACAAATCTTCGAAGGAGAGAAGATTTTCCTGCGGCACCCAGCTGAAGGGCTTATCCGGCATGCAGTACTGACAACGGAAATTGCACCGCTCTGTCACCGAAACACGTAGATACGTTACCTCACGGCCATGTCCATCTATGAGCATTGTCGCTCCTGAAATTGTTTTGGCTAAGCGTACCGCAAAGTAGATAAAAAGGGGGTGATATATGTCAAGAGGGTCAAGAATGCCCCATCGTACTGTAAAAGACTCCGTTGTAAAACGCATGCAGCACAATACTCGGAACCACCCCACCAAAACGATCCCGAAAATATCCGAAAATCAATGAGGGGACAAAAACTGCCATCGCCCAGAGGGGAGGGTGATGAACAAAATGGATCGCGACAAACAGAAGGGACGTCACAAGATTTGCCACCGAAAGAAATCCTCCGTAGAGGCGGTCGGGAAGCTTCAGCGCCAGTGCTCCCTGGATCACCCCCCTAAACGACAACTCCTCCACTATCGGATAAAAAAGTATCAACATCAAAAAAGCATAGGGATCGCTGAGGAGCCACAGCGGATGCTCTGGGGGGAGATGAAAAACGTAAACAGAAAAAATGCAGCAAATCGGAGCCAGCAAAAATGCTGCCCCCAATTGCCCATACAGTGAAGCCGTGTGACCGCGCATCAGACCTGTCGGAGATATTTTCGGGTCAGAGGGTATGCTCCTGCCATCAATAACATCAGAACCAACATGAGATCAAAGCCTTTATTTTTGGGATTATAAGTGCAGCCGCCACCAAGACCATTGCCGTCGCTGTTTGTTTCACTGGTCATACCAAAAAATATCGCCCGCTGATAATAGCTAAAATCATTGCCTTCTGGGGTTAAATTCTTGAGGGTAAATTGCCCGTTGGCTTCGCCACCCCAGCCCCAATTGAAGTGGAAATAATCTTCATTGCCTACAGTAGCGTATCCATCCAAAACAAATGCATGACCATAACTACCTGTGCTATTTAATCCTCCATACAAAACAGGATTGCCCCCCCTAAGGGATTGCTTGATCATGCTTTTCCATCCATTATAATTATTTCTATAGTCATAAGCATTTTTGTATGTTGCCGCAAATCCAAAATACTTTTTCAAGGCCGTATCGGCTGCTGAACCCCCTTGGGGATCATGATAAGTGGACAGCGAGCCTCTGTCCTGGCTACCGTCAATACCTATGCCATAACCATAATCCATTCCGACTGAAACACCAGCATGGTACAAAAGTGTTGAAACGGCATCGATCTGTGCTTGAGTAGATGTTTCGTTCAGTTCGATAGGCATACTATCCCAATCATAGGCAGTGGAGCCAAAATTGGCAAACTGATAACCATAATCGTGCTGATAATGATTGGCTTTGGTATCACTGTATCCAAACGACCCTCTACCAACCGTCGGCTTTTTGTAATACCGCATCACTTGCCCCATCGCTGTCGCGACACATCCTGTCAATGCACGCCCATTCTCCGTACTTTTGTTCTCAAGGGGGCATTTGGCATTATAATATTTTCCCTGATTCCATTGGATTCCTGTCGCTTCCGTACCTCCAAGCCACAGCAGAGGCTTGACGGCATAAGGATATGCAGACAATCCAGTTGATGAGCTCAAGGCTGTATTGGTAGGTTCTTTCTTTAGGCGTGCCCATTGTGATTGGAGGGGAGAACGATTACTCCCAAATTTTACATTCCCGGGATCGCTTGCCGCCGACACTGCTGTTTTGATCTGTTTGTCCACCCCCTGCATCCAGTGTGAAAACTCCGGCGGGAGCTTGTGGATGTGGATAGGGGACTGGCCATATCCGATGATGGGATTGGCCACGTCATCTGCCGAGACAATTACCCAGCCTTTTGGTTCCAGTTCGATGATACGATACGCATGAGCTGTCGCATTATTGTCCCCCGTAGCACTGGATGCCAATGGCGTTTTTTTGACTGTAAAATGTTTACCTGTACGAGCGATCATCCAGTTGAGCGCTACGTTTTGTGCCTCCTCAAGACTGACCGGTTTCGCAAAAAGTGATGAGCTCAATGCTACCAAAAGTGATAACACGACTGCGGTTTGTGTGTTTCTCAAAATCGTACCTTTTTATGGAGTGTTTTAAAGCTGCGTGCGCCTGCAGCGGGTGCGTAGATCCGGCTATGGCGATATCGTTTGAGATAAGCGCGGTACCGGTGACCTTTTTGCAATATCGGAATCGGAGCTGCACCGAATGTCCCACGGGGCAGCCGACGGTATGTAC
>JALVWV010000107.1 GCA_027023145.1 Campylobacteraceae bacterium
TACCAGGTCCGACCCATTCGAGGGCATCAATGGTACCGCGATCAAGGGAGGTGTAGAGCTCACCGGCGGGGATGTTGGTGACGTTGACGCCGAGCTTGGCCATCACTTCTCCAGCCAGACCCGGGATACGCATCTTCAGCCCTTTGAGGTCAGCTGGAGTCTTGATCTCTTTGCGGAACCAACCACCCATCTGGTTACCGGTGTTTCCACCGGGGTAGTTGTAGATGCCGAACTTGTCGTACACCTCTTTCATGTACTTCTTGCCGTTGCCGTAATAGAACCACGCATACTGCTCCGAAGGGGTCATCCCGAGAGGCACCGTACAGAACCATACTGTGTTGATGTCCTTCCCTTTCCAGTAGTAGGAGCCGCTGTGCCCCATTTGATATTGACCACCTTTGACCATGTCGAGGATGCCTAAAGGTGCTTTGTGCTTCTCTTTTCCTTCGACCTTGATGATAAATTTACCATCACTCATCTCTTTCATCAAGGCCGCCACTTTGGCCGGAGGAGATGCCAGAGGGGTGAGCGTAGAGGGCCAAGTCTCAGCCAGTTTCCATTTGATTTTCTTGGCCGCCAGCGGGGTGGTCATGAGGGCGACTGCACCGAGCAATGCTGCTACCTTAATCGTTTTGTTCATGTGTTCTCCTTTGAAATGGTTACGGGACATTGTAACTCAAGGTGCCTTAAACACGCTCAAGTTTTGAAACAAAATTACAATTTTGTCATAGATGATGTTACCGTGATTCATATGATTTTGTATATTTACTAATAATCAGCTATAATAAAAATAAATAATAAACCAAAGAGACACAAAAAACATGCCAACCAATCACACCATCCACACCATCCGCAACGAGATCCACAAAGTCGTCGTCGGCCATGAATCGCTGGTCGATGGGATGATCGTCGCCCTGCTCAGCGGAGGGCATCTCCTCGTCGAAGGGGTGCCCGGTGTTGCCAAGACGACGGCGGTCAAGGCACTGGCCGACGTGCTCGGCTTTGACTTCAAGCGGGTGCAGTTCACCCCTGACCTCCTCCCGGCCGACATCACCGGGAGCGAAGTGCTCGATATGCACAGCGGGGCGTTCAGCCTCAAGCATGGGCCGGTCTTTACCCACCTGCTGCTGGCCGACGAGATCAACCGTGCTGGCGCCAAAGTCCAATCCGCCCTCCTCGAAGCGATGGCCGAACGGCAGGTGACCATCGGAGAGACGACCCATCCGCTCCCCCAGCCCTTCATGGTGCTCGCCACCGCCAATCCCGCTCGATCAGGAAGGCACCTACGAACTCCCCGAAGCCTCGTTGGATCGCTTCATGCTCAAGCTCCACGTGGGGTACAACACCCCCGAAGAGGAGTTTGAGATCGTGATGCGGGTGGCACAAAAGGGCTTCGAGACCCTCACGCAGATCGTCGATACAGAGACCTTCAAAACACTCCAGGAAGCCGCCCATGCCGTCCACATCGATGACGCACTCACCCGCTACCTGCTCCGGATCGTCGGGGCGACACGCGATCCGGCCGCGTTTGGGATGCCGGAGCTGCGTGAAGCGATCGTGTTTGGTGCCAGTCCCCGCGGGAGCATCGACCTGTTCAAAGCTTCCAAGGCTCAGGCGCTGCTCGAAGGGCGCGACTTTGTCACGCCGGCCGACATCGCCCGGAGCGCCTACGGTGTCCTGCGCCACCGGATCGTGCTCCACTATACCGCCGTGGCCGAAGGGCTCACCCCCGACAGAGTGATCCAAACCATCCTCGAGACCCTGCCGATCCCATAAAGTCTCCCCATGATGCACTCCGAACTGGCCTCCATCCGTATCCGTGCCCACACCACCCGTCTCCTTGCCCGTCACGGCGAGCACGAAGGGCACCTCCGGGAACGCGGGATGGAGCTCGATGAACTGAGCGAATACGTCAGTGGCGACCCGCTCCACAGCATCAACTGGCGTGCCACCGCCCGCAGCCGTACCCCCATCGTCAACCGTTTCCACCCCACCCAGCAGATGAACCTCCACCTCATCTACGCCCTCTCCGGCTCGATGCTCTTCGGACAGCCGCCCAAGCACACCCTCGCCGTCGAGCTCCTCAGTGCTCTGGGGTATGCGGCCCTGCTCCAGCGGGATCGGCTCCGGGTAACCCTCTTCGACGATCGTCCCCGCTGGGAGCTGCGCCCCACCCGCCGACCGGGCGTCACCGAGGCGATCCATGCCGCCGCCTCCACCCTCGATCTGCACCGGAAGCAGATCGACTACACCGCCCTTGAGCACTACGTAATGTCCACCCTCAAACACCCCTCGGTGCTCTTCATCCTCGGGGATTTCCTCACCCTCCCCGCACTCGAGGCACTGGCCGGTCGGCACGAACTCCACCTCATCACAATCCGCGACCCACAGGAAGAGACCCCCACGCTGCGAGGACGCCACCGTCTCCTCGATCCCCTCAGCGGCGAGACACACTCTCTCCATCTTACCCGCCGCACCGCTGCTGCCTACACCGAGCAGATGGCGGCACACAATGCTGCCCTCGATCGCTGGTGCCGTACCCACCGGGTCGACCGGGTGACGATCCGCACCGGAGAGGATGCCATCGCCACGCTGGCAGAACACCTGAGGAGGCAGGGATGAATGACATCAACCTCAGCACCCTTGCTCCCATCTATCCGGAGATCGTGACCCCGGTCGTCTGGTGGCCGTATCTTCTAAGTTTTGGCGGAGTTCTTCTGCTGGTAGCGGTATTAGTGATCGGGATGCGAAAGCGACGAACCAAACGCTTCACCACAGAAATGAGCATACAGGCACAGCTCAAAGCACTCGATTTTGAAATCGAACCGACCGAAGCCCTCTACCGCTTTTCTCTCCTGATGCAGTCACTTCCCGAAGAGCGATGCCCTGAGAATCTATCACAGTTGCTTTGCGATCTTGAGCCCTACAAATACACTCCTGCCCCTCCGCCGATCCCGGAGGCGTTACTCACCCGGCTCTATCGCATGATCGAAGGGGTCGCTGCATGAGCTGGATGTACCCCTGGGTCTTTGCATTGTTCCTCCCCTACCTCTACTGCCTGCGTCGCTGCCCCCGGCAGGAGACGGCGCAGATCTTCTCCAATCTCCCCCTACTGCGGGAAGTCTCCACCCGATCCTCCCGCTTCGATCCGGCTCTCTGGCTTCGCATCGGGAGTGTCCTCCTACTG
>JALVWV010000108.1 GCA_027023145.1 Campylobacteraceae bacterium
GAGCGTGGGGAGCTTGAGGCTGTCGAAGATCATTCCCATCCCAAACCCAATCAAGATGATGCCGATGTTTTCGATTGAGTGGTTGGCCAGAAGGGCTTTGATGTCGTGTTCGCTGAGGGCATAGAGGACACCGACAAGTGCGCTCAATGCTCCAAGAACAAGGACAAGGACCCCCCATTCAAGCGGCCAGGGATAGAGGACGTCAAAGAGGAAGCGGAACATCCCATAGATCGCTACCTTGAGCATTACGCCACTCATGAGCGCCGAGACGGGACTCGGTGCGGCCGGGTGGGCGTAGGGGAGCCAGACATGCAGAGGGACGGCTCCGGCTTTGGAGAGGAAACCCAGCAGGAGGAAGAAAAAGAGCAGCGTCGCATACGGGAATGCCGCTGCTACTCCGTGCATCTGCGTGAAACCCATCTCAAAATCGCCGTGACTGACGATGAGAAAAAACAGGAGCAGAAAGACAAACCCGAAGTGGGTCATGAAAAAGTAAAACCGTGCCGCCGGGATCACCTGCTCAGGATCGTCCGGGGCTTCAGTGAGGATCAACTGCCAGCTGGTTAGGCTCATGAGTTCCCAGAAGAAGAGGAAGCTAAGGGCATTGCCCGCGACCACCACCCCGAGCATTGAGAGGACAAAAGCGATGTAGTGGAGCCGGTAATGTCCTTTGCGCTCGATGTGAGCCAGATACCCTCGGGAATAGATCACATTGGGGGTTGTCCCCAGTAGGATCAATCCGACAAAGAGCCAGGAGAGCGTATCCAATTGAAAAAAATGGGTCATGATCATTACAGCTCCGAACACGAACAGGTACGTTCGGCGACAGGATGTCGTCGGACTTATATTTTGAGACAAAAAAGACTCAATGCGTCTTGAAGTGGAGCGATTATAATGTAGATTTCTTAAAAAAAGTTGAGACCTTTACAAATTGTGCAACGGAAGGATCTCCCCCGGTTTGATTCTTTGAGGTGATGCCTTCTCCTCACTGAGCGTTCTGCGCTGACGCAACTGCCCCTGCATCTCAAACACTGGCATTGGTTTGAAAAAATAATATCCTTGGAGATAGTCGCAGCCATATTCGATCAGGAGTTGACCAGTCTCAACGGTCTCGACCCCTTCAGCAACGATTTCCATTCCAAGGGCGTGTCCTACCTCGATGATTGCGTGGACAATCTGCTGACTTTTTTCGTCTTCGAGGAGGTCATCGATAAAAATTTTATCAATTTTAAGTGTATTGGCAGGAATCATTTTCAGGTAAGAGAATGAAGTATAACCGGTACCAAAATCATCAAGAGAAAGCCCCACCCCTGTCTCCCGAAGCTGTGTCAGGGTGGTGAGCATCCTTTCGGCGTTGTTCATGGCGAGGCTTTCTGTGATTTCTACTTTAATCAGTTCAGGTCGAACTTTGTATTTTTTGAGTTGTTCGGCAAGATAAGGGATATACTCGGGGCGTTCGATTTCTCGCATGGAGGCGTTGAGTGAGACTGTGATTGGCTCAAACCCAAACACATTCCATTTGGCTTGTTGATGGATGACTTCTTGGATGAGGAAGCGGCCAGCTTCGATGATGAATCCGGTTTTTTCCATTAATGGGATGAAAATAAAGGGGGGGATCAGTCCAAACTCAGGATGCTTCCATCGCATAAGTGCTTCAGCGGCAGCGACACGACGCGTCCGAGTCTCAATGATCGGCTGATAGTAAATCATCAGCTCGTTGCGTTCGATGGCGTATTGGATATCGTGCTGAAGAGCCGTTTCATCAAATGAGTGGGGCTGGACTGTTTTTCGGGCAAGGTGCGCATTGCCGATACCATATTTTCGAGCCTCAATAAGGGCTTCATGAGCCTTAGTGAAAAGATCTGTCACAGCTCCACTCTCCGGGATGGTCGCGATCCCGATAGATGCGGTCAAGTATGTGATACTCTTGTGCTCTTTATAGAGACCGGATATAGCACTCTGGATGACTTGCGCTATTCGGAAGAGATCGTCTGTAGACTGGACTTCCGGGAAAATAAGAAGAAAGTTGGCGTAGGTAAGGTGGTACAACTGAAAGGCATGCAGGGAAGAGAATTGCTCGATAGCGCGGGCGACAGCGAGGATAGTGTTGTCCACTTCCTCATGCTTGAGAAGTGATTGGGTGACCAAAAAATCATCGATACTGACGGCCATTAAAGCAACTTTTGCCTCTTTGAGGTGATGCTTGCCACAGAGGATTTGGTAATCTTGGTAGGCTTTGGCTTGATTGGGAAGGCGGGTGAGAGGATCGCGTTCTCCCGAGGCAATTTGGCGCAGTGTTTCTTTCAGATCCCGGATGACAATGATGAATTGTTCTGATTGCTTTTCGCGTGAATCGGTCTTGCCAAGATAGAGATCGACAGTGATTTTCTCCTGACGACGGGTTTCTATCTGTGCCTGCGGATAGTAGGAGAGCTCTTTGGGGTCTGGCATGGGGGCAAAATCTTCTTCGAGAAATTTTTTGAAAGGCTTTGTCTGATCTTTGTACCGAATATTGGGCATGTCCGTATCGATTAGAAATTTTTTGGTGTTGCTGACATGAAGCAGGTTCGCCATAGCATCATTCATATAATAGATGGTATCATCGCTATTGAGGAGCATTATTGCATCTTGAGAGATTGAAAGAAGCGAGAAGAGCCGTTGGGAGATTCCATTTGAAGGAGTACCGGTTCGGCGTTGTTTGATGAGATACGCAGTAATGATGCCAATAAGCGCTATTACGAAGAGGGCATATAATAAAAACTGTTGCATTGCTGTTTTATCCTGTCGAAACTAATTTGATGAGTATTGTATCTGAATATTCTTGTATCATTCATGAGGAGCATCAAACTCAAACGAAAACTGCTCTCCAAACTCCTCTGTATGGAGATAGAGGCGACGGGCATGAAGGAGCTGATAGAGGAGCCAGCCGAAAGAGATGGAGACCCCGGCACCAGCGAACTGAGTCGCATCTGCCCACCAGGGAGCCAGCAAGAGCATCGAGAGTGTCCCAAGATGGATGTAGAGGTGGATTCGGGCTGTTTTGGGGTGAATCACTTCGTGCATCATAGGGGCAGTTAGGTAGCCCTGCGAGTTGAGGTGGAACCAGGTCAAAAAAGGGATGATCTTATAGAGCATAGCCAGAAGAACACTGATGGCAAAAATAGTGAAAAAGACGTATTGGAGTAATTCGAGTTGAGGGAGAGGTCTCCAGAGGGAAGCCAACAGCAGAAGCAGGGTGATGACAAGACTGGAGAGACCGATACGCCAGAACCAGACCGTGGCGTCGGTCAGGGGGCGCTTGCGCTGAGTCAGGCGGTAGAGGGTGACGGCGGCATAGGCGATCAGCAGCAGGGCGATGAGCCCGTCTCCAAGGTACCAGACAGCAGGAAAAATCAGGGAGAGGAGGGTGCTTGTCCCGAGCAAACCGACCAGGATCCATCCCAGATATTTTTGCATCCATCCGGGATGGGGAGGGGTGACATAAAACATTTCGATGGCTTGAAAGGAGATGGCGATGATAAGCAGCGCAATCCATCCGAAAAGGCCAAACGAATAATGCGCCGATCGAATGGTCGTGTAATACATTCCGTCAAACACTCCCCCCAGTGTCCCGACCAGATAAAGCCCGAGCCCCACCACAGTAAGCAGAGAGAAGAGAGCGGCCAGCATCCCCCGCGAAGAGGCACTGTGGTGCGGGAGACGGAGTAAACGGCGAAGCAGGATTCCCACCAGCGGTAGAAGGCTCAGGCCGAGCAGGAGACCGGCGACGACAAAAAGCCAGGAACGGGTAGTCCAGAATCCCGACAGCAGAGCCAGCGTCCCGAGAACCAGCGGGTACTGGACGGCTGCCGCCAGTCGGGTGGGCGCCTCAATGACCACGCCGGCGATCACCGGCAGCATTTGAAACAGCGCTCCGAGCATGAACGAGAGCATCACCCCGAGGGTCATGATATGGGTCATGATCCGTCCGTAGGGGGAAGCGGGATCAAACGTCGCCGAACCTGCCCACATCATCAAGATTCCACCGAGAATGCCGAACAGAGTTCCGACAAAAAAGAAACGCATTACCACTGAGATCGGTGGTGCCTGATCGAGAGAGAGTCCGTTCTGATCAAACACGCAACTCCCCCTTCAAATCAACATCAGGATTGGGGGTGATGAGGATATGCCACTCCCCGATCGTGACTTCCTCCGACAGGGATTGGAGTCGGTTCTCCTCAGCGAGCTTGAGGAGAGGAATAGGGTTTTTACGGCTGAGCATGTAGAGGCAGCTGTTGGCGTCAAGTTCTCGGAGAATGGCCACAGCCTTTTCAAGGGGTTCAGGGTGGGACATCTCCCGTGCATCGAGCAGACGGTGGGTCACAGGGTTATCTCCTTGAGGCTGCTGACGGTGGCTTCCTTGAGTTCCGGCTCAAAGACACGATCACACATGGCGTAAAGCATCTGCTCCTCTTTCATATTGTGCTGCTGAAGGAGGATCATCATCGACTCTGCCAGTGAGAGGTAGGCGTCGCGATCCTTGTTTTCGACCGCTTCGGCCATTTTACTGATAAGACCCCGTACTTGATCGTGCTCGAAGCGCATGATCTTTGTCGGGCCGTCAGCACTGCCGGTTTTGGCTTCGAAGGTGGGGAAGAGTTCCTCTTCTTCTTTTTTGAAGTGAAGCAGTGTTTCGTTGGAAAACGCGAGGAATTCTGGGTCAACAGCTTCCCAATTTTTGGCAGCAGCCGATGCCTCTGCTTTGGCGAAAAGTGTATCGCATTCGCGGTGTTCGGTGGTCATGTAGTGGGAAATAATCATAAAGGCTCCTTGGTAAGGGTGAGAAATGGGGTGGTGTTGCGTGCGGTGAGGATCGCTTCAGTGCGTCCCTGCCACAGGGATTGGAAGGTTGCGATCTCTTCGGGCGTTGCTTTGTCTTGAAGAGCCTTCTGCATCAGCGGCTTCATCCGGGGATCCCCCGGGACAGCAGAAGGGTCGTAAGCCAGTGTCACGGTCGTGCCGATGTCCATTCGGGTGAGGCGGACATCGCCGTCGAAATCGACTCCATAACGCAGGCGATCGTTGCGGGCAAATTTTCCGCCGATCCCCTTGAAACCTCCAATCCCTCCGGCACCAGTGATGTAGCCGATGACATGCCCAACCACCCCAACGACTCCAGTATCTTCTGCTCCAGAGAGTTCCACGAGGATCTCACTGCGGTGGGGGAGTGTGTCGGGATAGAGTACAGCCAATCCCTCGCGTGCCATGAGAAAAGCACCGGCAACGGTGGGGCAGGAGTGACCAGCGAGGGTGACGCAGTCGGCATATGAAATCCGTACATGTCCCTGAGGGAATGCTCCGAGGAAATCGGCCAACGGGTCGAACATCTCGATTGGCTTGATCGTGTCATAAAATGCGGGTTTTTCCACTGTAACTTCTCCGTAACACGCTAAGTATGAAAAGATTATAAATAAAAAAACCCCAGGCGACCTTGACGGGTATCAAGGAGGTGTAAGAATAATCGGCTAAAATTTCATTAAATAGGAGAGAATTTATCCTATATGATATTTTCCACAAAGGATTTCCATGACCAACGGTGTACCTCAACCTGCCTATTATATTTTCAAATGCCAACAAAGTGGCCATCCCGGGATGCCCAAGCCTAGCTGTGTCCGTCAGGACGATCCCCAAACGCAGGAGCTTTTCCAGCATCTTGGGCAGCAGTTGATGATGAAGGGGCTTATCCAGACGGTGATGCCGATCCAGACCGGGTGTCTCGGACGCTGCCAGCTGGGACCTGTGATGCTGGTCGAGCCCGGACACACCATGTATGTCGGCCTGACCAAAGAGAAGATCGACCGTATCATCGATGAGCACATCATCGGTGGGAACATCGTCGAAGAGTACGTCGTCCCCGAAGAGATGTGGGGAGAGCCGATCGCTCCGGCTGCGGTAGCGCAGTAACACGCCTTTCTATATCCTTAGGGTATAATACTGTATATTATCGACAGGAGAACCGCTCCATGACCATCACCATGCTCTATAGCAAAATCCATCGCGCTACTGTGACGGATGCCAATCTCAACTACGTAGGTTCGATCACCATCGACCGTGACCTCATCGACGCCGCCAATATGCGCGTCGGCCAGAAGATCGATATTGTCAATGTTAATAACGGTGAGCGCTTTTCGACGTACATCATCGCCGGTGAGCGCGGCAAACGGGAAATGTGCCTCAACGGAGCTGCTGCCCGCAAAGTCCATGTCGGCGACAAGATTATTGTCATCGCCTATGCTGAGATGACCGAAGAAGAAGCCGATACCTTCCGCCCCAGGATCGTGATCCTCGATGAGGACAACGGTATCGCTCAATCGTTTGAGGGGCTGGAATAATGTTTGGCAATATGGATATGTCCAAGATGACCGAAATGCTACAGGATCTTCAGGGCAAAGCCGAAGCAATGCAGCAGCAGGCCAAATCAGTCGAACTCACTGCCAAGGGTGGTGGCGGTCTCATCCAGGTGACCGCCAACGGGGCAGGCGAAGTGATTGATATTACGATCGATGACAGCCTCCTTGCAGACAAAGAGTCCCTCCAGATTCTTCTGATGGGTACCATCAATGACGCCCTCAAGATGGTCGAAGACAACAAAAAATCCCAAGCCATGGGGATGTTTGGGGGGATCAACCCCTTTGGCAACGCATGAGTCTCCTCCCCGATACCCTCAAAGAGGCGATCACTCACGATAGCCTCGTCCACACCCGGAAACTTCTCGAAAAACACCCCATCGATCTCAACGATACCGATGTTCTCTGTGATGCGTACGATGTGGATGAACCCGATGAGATCCCCCTTCTGTTTTGGGTGATTCAGATCGGAGCGTCACGAGAGATGGTGGAGATGCTCATCGAACTGGGGCTTGACATTACGCAGGTCAACCGTGACGGGCTCAGTGCGCTTGATCTTTCCATCAAACGACGACGCCGTGATCTTGTCGAGCTCTGCGCCGAACAGGGAGTAAGCCTCACCACGACTCAGCGTCGCAGCGGGCTGACTCCTCTGATGCTTGCGGCAAGCCTTGGCGATCAAGAGATGGTTGCGTATCTGATTGAGCGGGGAGCGTCAGTAGACGATACGGATAAACGGGGGACAACAGTGCTTGAATACGCCCGTGTACTTGGTCAGACAAAAATGGTAGAATTTCTTGAAGGATTGAAGTTGGAGTCACAAAAAGAGAAACAAGGAGTGTAAACAAAGGGGAAAACTCTTTTTGTGAAGTCGTTGTAAACAAAAAACAAGGTTCTGAAGGTTAAGCCCAACCTTCCGATAGTGACAGTATAACAGGGGGGCGTTAACCTTTGACCAACCAAAAGTAAATGGGCGGTTAACAGTTGCACTAAACGTATGCTTTGGCGTCGCAACCAAAGGATGGGGATTAGAGCTCTCTATTAGCTTGATGGTTGCTTGAGAGTGGTTAGCGACCTTTGGGAATGCTCCTTGGTCGCATACGTTTAGTTCAACTGTTGGGTGGAACAAGGATGGCTATTGAAAATTTCTCTTTGTTTGATGGTCACAGTGGTGGCAGGCAGCCTTTAAGAAAGCGCCTTGGGCGCATACGCAGACCGCAAACTGTGATGGTGAAGTGGGATGGAGAGTGTTGGGAAAGGAGGCGGGACTTCAGTCCCGCACGCAAGGCTCCAGCCTTGCTATTTTAGACAATATAACAAGGAAAAGCATGACCAAACCCCTCTGCGGAATTGATGAAGCCGGACGTGGGTCTCTGGCGGGATCACTGGTGATTGCCGGTGTGATTTTGGATACAGAAGTAGAAGGGTTGATGGATTCGAAGGTTTTGAGCAAGAAGCGTCGTGAGGCACTCTTTGAAGTGTTGATTGAGCAGGTGCGTCATCGGATCGTCCGTTTCTCTTGTGAAGAGGTGGACGACCTAGGGATTTCAGAGTGTCTTCGGCGAGGACTACAAGAGATTCAGCGTTTTTTTGGGGATGAGGTGGAGTATCTGTATGACGGTAATACGACGTTTGGTGTCCCCAATCTAGCCACGATGGTCAAAGCCGATGCGAAGGTGCCCGAAGTGAGCGCTGCCAGTATCCTCGCCAAAGTCACCCGGGATCGGGAGATCATCACTTTAGCTGAGCAGTACCCCGAGTACGGCTTCGAACGTCACAAAGGATATGGCACCCAAGCGCACATCGAAGCGATCATTGCACACGGTCGTTGTCCTATTCACCGCCGAAGCTTCCGGATCAAAGCGATTGATGAACCAACATTGTTTTAGGACGTGTCACGCGTAATCCGCAACAGGGGCTGGGACTTCAGTCCCACAGAATAACAGGAAAATTGTCCACGTCAAGAAGTTACGCTGACGCGTTTTAGTTGGACTAAAGTCCAAGCCCCGAAGGACAGCAAACCAAAAAGGGACTTCAGTCCCACCAAACGCGACTGAAGTCACGTCCCCATTGATAAAAATTTTTCAAAGAAAAGCATACCAAAGCTATTCGCTAATATACCAATAACCAATACACGGTGCGCACTCGCGCACCTATAGCTTACGCTTCAGCGCCTTCGCATAAAGCGCAATCGTAATCGCATACCTCTTGGAAGCATTATACAGCGTGATAATTCGATAGTTGCGATCCCCCAGATATAGATCCCACTTTTTTCCGTCTTTCATGCGGATATAGTAGAGAAGGTTGCCTCCGATAGATTGGGTTGGCTGGATGCCGTGAGTGGCGAGGGTTTTGCGAGAGTAGCGGCTGCGGTAGCCGCTACGGAGGGTACGGAATCCGTTGCCGGTATGCTTCGCTGGTACGACGGTGGCGCGGCGGTCGCTCCAGCCGTTTGTGTGAAGGAAGTAGGCGATTGAGCCTATGCAGTCGCGCATGTCGTTGGGATCTTTGCGTCCGTCACCATTGAGGTCGACGCCGTAGCGCAGTTGGATCGAGGGGACTTGTTGTACGCACCCCATCGCCCCGGCGAACGATCCGCGCAGTTTGCGGATATTGAGATGGTTTTTGCGCGAGAGAAGCAGTACTTTTGTGAGTTCATTCCGGAAGAAACGGTGCTTGCGGTTGGGGTTGAGCCCCAGCGTCACGAGACTGTCCCAGACCGGATATTCACTCCCGTACATCCCAAACTTTGTCTCAACCCGGATAAATGCGGTGATGATCTCCGGTGCGACATGGTATCTCCGGGAAGCGAGATTTAGCCACGTGCGATAACGCTTCATAAATTTCCGCCCCAGCGTGATGCTCTCGGGGATGAGGATCTTCGACTTGTACCGATGCCAGCTGTAATCGGTCGAGCCGACCTTGCGCTTCCCCTGATAGCGGGCAAGAGTTTTGGGCTGATGGTGTGCCTGTTTCAGGAGACTCAGGACATAGGAGGTCTCAAAATGGTATTTTTTGTGCATCTGCGCCGCAAACGATCGCCCTGCCGAGGTCTGGCTGTAGTCGATGCGGGCGAAAAGTGGTACAGAAAGCAACAATAAGAGAATGGATATTTTTTTACGAATAGACATCATCATGTGTTCCTATATTGACGGGTATAATTTTCTCGTCTTTTATGTAAAACTCAATGGTGATGCGATAACTCATATCGATTGAAACAGAGTGAAGGTCACTGAGCTTGCCTGAAAGTTTGTGGAGCCTGAGAGAGGGATGAAAGGGATTGAGCTCAAGCATCGAAATGGTTTTGCGATATTTGGTTTGGATATCGGGATGCTTTTTTAGAAACTTGACCAAACGCTTGGTATAAAAAGGGGTGATCTCAATCTCGTAAGGCATGTTCGATTTCGTCCAGGTGTTCTTGAGCTGTCATCGTACGACTTTTTCCGGCGGCTATTTCTGCGCGTACTTCTTGAAGAGCATGCTCCAATTCAAATTCACGCAAACGTTCGTAACGGTCGATATCGACTACAACATATTTATTCCTTCCTCGCACCGAAACAAGCACTTCATCAAACGATTTGAGAAGATGTTCAAATATTTGAACTCCTTTGACTTTTAGATCATTGGCTGCAACTACCATGGAGTATTCCTTTTCGTATAATCAATAGTATTATACACAGTATTATTTATCATGTCAAGTCATTGTTTTTGGTAAATGGCTTCCAAATGCTCCATCCGTTTCCCCATATTCAGCAACACCATATCCCCAAGCACCAACGCCATCATCGCCTCGGTCACCACAGCACCCCGTACGGCGACGCAGGGGTCGTGGCGGCCTTTGAGTTCGAGGGTGGTGGGGGTGCCTTTGGTAGTGATGGTCTGCTGGGGTTGGAAGATGCTTGGGGTGGGTTTGAAATGGGTTTTAACCAGCAGATCGTCGCCGTTGCTGATGCCACCGAGGATACCGCCGCTGTGGTTAGTGGCAAATCCGTCCGGGGTGATCGGATCGTTGTTCTCGCTGCCGTGCAGGCGGGCGGCAGCGATCCCATCACCGATCTCAACGGCTTTGACTGCGTTGATCCCCATCATCGCTTCGGCGAGAATGGCGTCGAGCTTGTAGTAAAGAGGCTCACCCAGCCCAGCTGGCATCCCGGTGGCACGAGTGAGGACGACCCCACCGACCGAGTCGTGGTTGGCTTTGGCTTCGAGGATCGCCGCTTCTTGTGCGGCTGCTTTCTCCGGATCGAGTGCCATCAGCGGAGAGGTAAGCGCATGGGCAAAGTCATACTGCTCTGCTGCGATTCCATCCACTTCACACACTCCACTCTCGACAGTAATCCCGATACGGGTAAGCATCAGCTTGGCGATGGCTCCGGCGGCGACGCGTGCAGCGGTCTCTCTGGCTGAGGAGCGTCCGCCCCCTCGGTAGTCCCGCAGGCCGTATTTGTGTTGATAGGTATAGTCGGCATGGCCGGGACGGAACAGGTCGGCGACGTTGCCATAGTCCCGGGATTTTTGATCGGTGTTGTAAATTACCATCATGATGGGTGTCCCGGTGCTAAGTCCCTCGAAGACGCCGGAGAGGATTTCGACGGCATCGTCCTCTTTGCGGGCGGTCTCGAGCTTCGATTTGCCCGGTTTGCGTCGGTCGAGCTCGGACTGGATAAACGCCGCATCGATCGGCAGCCCTGCTGGTACACCGTCGAGGATACACCCCAGCGCCTTACCATGCGATTCACCAAAGGTTGTCAATCGCAGTTGTCGTCCAAACGTATTCATTACTTCCCCTTGTTGCGCAGCAGATCGAGGGCGATCTTTGCCGCTTTTTGCTGGGCATCTTTTTTGCTCTTGCCCCAGGAGCTGGCGATGGTCTCCCCGTCAAGCTGGATGCCGATCTCAAACTCTTTTTTGTGATCGGGGCCTTTGCTGCCCAGCAGAGCATACGTGGGCGTCACCCCATGGGTTGCTTGTGTCAATTCTTGTAAGGCGGTTTTGTAATCCCGGGAGAGGGTGTTGAGGTCGATCCTGGGGTAGGTTTCCTCCAGCAGGGTGACAACAATCCGTTGACACGTCTCCAGCCCCGCCTCGAGGTACACCGCTCCGATGACGGCTTCAAATGCGTTTGACAACAGCGAAGATTTGGTGCGTCCGTCGTTGTTCTCTTCGGCAGGTGAGAGGAAGATGTACTCCCCAAGATCAATAGTCTTTGCCAGTTTTGTAAACCCGCTTTCGTTGACAAGCGACGCGCGGATCTTGGAGAGAATCCCTTCGTCTTCGGTGGGAAATTTCTTATAAAGATACTCCCCGACAATGAGGTCAAGCACCGCATCTCCGAGAAACTCCAGCCGCTCATTATTGTAAGGCTTTTTGTAACTCTTGTGTGTCAAAGCCTCAATAATCAACTGCTCATCCTCGAAGCGATACCCAAGCCGCTCTTGCAAGTGGTGATGGTCGTTCATGGTGATTTATCCTTTGGTTTTTAGTCGGTGTATTATACCTAAAAGGACACAGAGAGAAGAAACATGACAATTTGACATATTTTTATCTTCCCATCGAAATACGAGTTATACTACCGAAAAAAACAGGAGACCTCCCCATGAAAAAACTCCGCGACCTCCATCGCCTCGACAAACCGAGAGAGAAACTCATCGCCCGAGGCACGCAGGCACTCAAAAACGACGAACTTATGGCAGTATTACTCGGCTCCGGCGTGCAGGGCAAAGATGTCCGCAAGCTCGCCCGGGAGATCGTCGCTCTGATGGAGAGCGATTTTGAGCATCTCACCCCCGATCGGCTCCTTGAGGTTCACGGTCTCGGCACTGCCAAAGCCTCCCAGATCCTTGCTGCCCTCGAACTCTCCCGCCGCTACCTCATCCGTACCCGCCGCCGCATCACCGATGCCCGCCATGTCTATGAGGAGCTCCGCGACTACGCGACACGTTCTCAGGAGTATTTCCTCGCCCTCACCCTCGATGGGGCTTCCCACCTCATCGAGACCCGCGTGGTCTTTATCGGGACGCTTAACCAGTCACTGGTGCATCCCCGCGAAGTCTTCGCCGATGCCATTACCGACCGGGCTGCCGGGATCATCATCGCCCACAACCACCCCTCCGGCACCCTCGAAGCCAGCCATGCCGACCTCCAGATTACCCGCCGTCTCTCTGAAGTCGCCAAGATCATCGGCATCGATCTGCTCGATCATGTGATTCTTTCCAAAGAGGGGTATTACAGTCTTTCGGATGCGGGGTTGATGTAGGATGAGCGAGCACAACCCTCACTTCTACACACGCCGATCGATCCGGCCTCCTGGATATGATTACTCACAGGCCGGGTATTATTTTGTCGCGGTCGTTGCCCATCAGCGGGCGCACCTTTTTGGGAAAATTGTGGCTGGGGAGATGCAGGTGAATGTGGCGGGGAGGATGGTGGAAAATTGGTATGAGAAAATCAACAAAAAATTTCCATGTGTTGAAACCGATTCGGTGGTCGTCATGCCAAACCATATGCATTTTATCATGCAAATCGTAGGGGCAGATCCGCGTGTCTGCCCTTCACATCAAAATAACGGTATGGGTGATTATATTTCGGATACATTTTCTGAACGTGTAACCAAGGGCGCACACGCGGGTGCGCCCCTACGGGGGGTTGCCGTGGGTGATGTTGTGCAATGGTTTAAAACTATGACAACCAACC
>JALVWV010000109.1 GCA_027023145.1 Campylobacteraceae bacterium
ATCTTTCCGCTAAATGCCACCTGTTCCCCGTCGAGATCGGCACGCAATTGACCACGAAGAGCGGTTTTGTCTGCGGGGAGAGTATACTGGTACAACTTGCGGATCAACGCAGGATCAAACCGCGCCTCGGCCAACTGGATCAACGCACGCCCTTTGCTCCCCTGTTTGCCGATGGAAGGGAGCATCACGTCAGCGTTGAGCTGACCCTTGACAATGGGGGGTTGCCCTCCGAGTGCCAGCAGCTCATTGAGAGGAAGTTTGCGCAGCTGGATGACGATATCCTGCGGGATCTGCTTAAGGATTTTCAGATTGAAGGCTACGGGGCCGTCCAGCAGGGTTCCTTTGCCCTCCAGTTTAAGATCCTCGATATCACCATGCACTTTCCCGGATATGTTGGCCTGGCGAAGGGTATACTTCTGGTAATGGGCGTGCGAAGCTTTGAGCAGGTAGCGGCCGTTGAGCCGGCGGTGGAGCAGATCAAATTTCCCATCAAACCCCAGAGAAGCCTCTTTGCCCATCACGGCTACAAAATAGAGGTGTCCACGGGAGAGTTTGAACCGGTTGAAGGTAATGGGAAGCCGGGTTTGTTTCTGGATTTCTTCCTCGAGGTACGTGCGGACACGGGCGTTGCCCCCATCACTGTAGAGATACGCCAGCGCACCAGCTGCAAGGAGTAATACAAACAGCACCAGTGACAAAAAAACCAGTATCGCTCGCCTCACCCCAGTTTCTCCGCGACGAGCTGATTGACGATTTTGGGATTGGCTTTACCGCCGGTGGCTTTGAGCACTTGCCCCACAAAAAAGCCCAGCAAGCGGCTGTTACCGGCCTGGTATTTGGCAAGGTTGTCCGGGTTCGCGGCGATCACTTCGTCGATGATCGGGGCTATTTCGGCCGGGTCACTGATCTGTCGCCACCCTTTTTCTGCTACGATCTGCTCCGGATCACCCCCTTCGGTGACCATGATCTCAAATACCTCTTTGGCAATCTTGCTGGAGATGGTCTCCGCATCAACCATCCGAGCCAGCTGCGCAACATGGGTTGGCGTGAAGGGGAGTGCGTCCCCTTCAGATAGTTTGATCTGACGGGCAACGTCGTTGGCAACAATATTGGCAACGATGGTAGCCAGACCGGTTGAGGTATCTGTCCCGACTAAGGCCGCGTCGAAAAACAAAGCGAGTTTCTCATCCCGTGCCAACGTATTGGCCACTTCACTCCCTAGACCCATCGCATCGGTGTAGCGGTCGAAACGTGCCTGCTCTTCGGAACTCATCGGGACAACTTCTCCTTCGATCTGCTCTTTTTTGGGTTGAGGTTTTGACGGTTGGGCTGGGGCTTTTTGCTTTTTGGCCCAGGAGTCTTTGAGGGTGACAATCCGATTGAAGACCGGTTTGGCATCGGTCGAATCGACCGGATCACGGTAGAAGTACCCCTCCCGCTCAAACTGATAGCGCTCATCGGGCTGCTCAGTGATCACCGCCGGCTCGATCAGTGCTTCAGGGATGGTGCGCAGTGAGTCGGGGTTGAGATCCTCCATCCCCTGCGGAGCCTCGGCAGCATAGAGACGGTCGTAGAGGCGCACTTCAACCGGCTTGGCCGAAGTAGCTTCGACCCACTGGATCGCACTCTTGACCCGGATGCCGCTGGTGTCCGATCCACTCCGGGAATCGGGGTGATAGCGGGCTTTGATCTCTCTGATGGTACCATCGGCATCCTTGATCACCTCATCGCAGGTGATGATGTAGGCATGCTTGAGGCGTACCGGTTGATCGGGGGTGAGTCGAAAATATCCCTTGGGTGGGTGCTCTGAGAAATCAGCTCTGTCGATGTAAATTTCGCGCGAGAACGGCAACTTTCGGGAACCTTCACGCGGGACATCGTGCGGGTAGTACGAGGCTTCGATCTCCTCGGAACCTTCATAGTTGGTGATGGTAACTTTGAGCGGATCGAGGACACACATAACCCGGGGGACTCTGGGGTTGAGATCGTCCCGGATGGCAAACTCGAGCTGAGAGACATCCACAGTGGAGTTGGCTTTGGAGACCCCGATCTGTTCACAGAAGTTGCGCACCGACTCGGACGTATAGCCCCGGCGACGGAGACCGGCGATGGTGGGCAGACGCGGATCGTCCCAGCCGCTGACCTTGTGGGTATTGACCAGTTCGAGGAGTTTGCGTTTGCTCATGACGGTGTAGTTGATATTCAGCCGGGCAAACTCGTGCTGATAGGGGCGCGGAGGCTTCAGCCCCAGCGTGTCGATCACCCAGTCATACACGTCTCGGTTGTTTTCAAACTCCAGCGTACAGATCGAGTGGGTCACCCCCTCGATGTAGTCCGAGAGACAATGAGCAAAATCGTACATCGGATAGATATGCCATGCATCGCCCGCCCGATAGTGGGCGACGTTGCGGATGCGGTAGAGGAGTGGATCGCGCATCTTCATGTTGGCCGCAGCCATATCGATCCGGGCACGCAGGACATGCTCCCCATCGGCAAACTCACCCCGTTTCATCCGGGCAAAGAGATCGAGGTTCTCTTCGATGGAGCGCTCAGCATATTGGCTGCGTTTGCCCGCCTCGGTGACGGTTCCCCGATTGAGGCGCATGGTCTCTTCGTCGACGCTGTCGACGTAGGCTTTGCCCATTTTAATGAGTTCAACTGCATAACCATACAGGCGCTCAAAATAATCGGACGTATATCGCACCTCGCCGTCCCACCGATACCCCAGCCATGTCACGGCATCCTTAAGCGCTTCGACATAGACAGGATCTTCTGTCGTGGGATTGGTATCGTCCATCCGCAGGTTGCAGCGACCATTGTAGTCATGTGCGATCCCGAAATTGATGTAGATCGATTTGGCATGCCCGATATGGGGGAAACCGTTGGGCTCCGGCGGAAACCGTGTAACGATCTCCTCGTATTTGCCCGAGGCGAGATCCTCCTCGATCTGTGTTCGTAAAAAGTCTTTGGTTTTTTTCATTATTTGTGGTGCCTTTTGCGTTGTTATAAAATACCGTTGATTTTATCGCATTCGGGCTAATGAGGCGATTAATCAAGTCAATCGGTAAAAATTCGTTATGCATGAAATGTTTTTCTTAACGGATATTTTTGGTGTCCAGTTATTTTGGAATATTAGTTGAAAGTGTTATAATGTTCCTTGAATAAATAGTTATACACAGGAG
>JALVWV010000110.1 GCA_027023145.1 Campylobacteraceae bacterium
GGAGAATGAATATATCCTAAAAGCTGGTCACCGTCGGTGGATGGCACACCAAAAACTGGGACTCCCGACGATCAAAGCGATCGTCCAGGAGGAGACGATCCTGAGTCAGAACGAAGGGGACAAGGCGCTCTTCGAGATCGCAGTGATGGAAAATACCCAGCGCGACAACCTTAACCCCCTCGAGCTCGCCCTCTCTCTGAGGCACGCAATGGACAGAGGGCTCTACCGGAGCATGGACGAGATCGCTCTGGCGCTGGGCAAATCCAAATCCTACGTCAGCAAAATCCTCAAAGTCCTCTCCCTCGAGGATGCGATCATCCACGATCTCTCCCGCAACAAATCGACCAACGACATCGAAGCGCTCTATGAAATTCAGAAGATCAAAGTCCCGGCCGAGCAGGTGGAGGTCTATTTTGATTTCATTGCCAAAAAGCTTGACCGCAAAGGGCTGAGAGAGCGGAACAAAGCCTCGAAGCCAACCAAAGCAAAAGCCCCGTATGCTTTTTCGAGAAAAGCGCATGAGACCCGACTGGAGCTTGATTTGCGTTCGCTTGATGTGGAGGCGCGGGAGCAGCTTCATGAGGAGCTTGAGGCGGTGATTAAGAAGTATTATCGGTAGAAAGTTCTCGTCGTGTAATCACCATGTGCAAATATTTGTTGTAGGGTGCTGCACGATTCGGCATTTAGTGCCTTACATGCATTGCATTTTAGATGCTTATCCCCCGACAGCACCAATCGACACGACAACCAAGAAAATCCGTTACGACGCACGACCATGTTGGTGTTCTCTATATGTTTTGAAAATATTTTTTTAGCAGAGTGTAATATAATCTGCTATTTGAAATAGAATTATGACCTACATTTTTAATAACCTTAGAAGTTATTTGTGAAACTGGAAATTTTTTAACCAAATTTTCAGTATGAATTCTTTTAATTGTTTGGTCTTTTTCTGCTATCAAAACCAATGTGTCTGCTTTGATTTCATCGACTCTGTCTATGGATTTATATTTATCTTGCAATAGCAATGACATCGGATAAATGGGAAACAATTCTTGCGCGACACTCTGGAGACTGTCAAAAGGGGTTACAAGCACTAATTTATCTATTTTTCTCTTTGAGGCAAGGTAGGTTGCCACACCAGTTCCTAAACTGCGACCTATTATTGAGATATTTTCATATTTATTTTTTATTGCATCATAAATCGTTAGGGCATCAGAATAAAGTCCTTTTTCTGTTGGTTTACCTGTACTGTTTCCATATCCCCTGTATTTAACAAGATACACCGTATAGTCCTTAAATATTTTAGAAAAGTTATTTGCATTGTTGTCTACATTCTCAGCATTACCGCCAAAATATATAATTGCTTTATTTTGTCCTTCATTTAGTACGGTAGTGCTTATAGATTCATTTTCATTTGTGAACATTTTTATTGTGTAAGCATCTTTGGTTTTTTTTGTAGGATAATAAAGAAAACTATCTTGTTTTATATATAGAAATACTCCAATAATAATGTAAATACTTAGAGATATCAAGAAAAATAACTTAATAATATTTTTTATAGTATGCTCCTTCGTACGCTAATAATATATTCGAAATCAACTATAGCACTTTCATCCTGACATTTCAAATAACAGGATACAAAAAATTCGCCAATTTGACATATTTTTAGATTTGCGCTCAAAACCATGCTACAATATCCCTATGTTTCTCCACATCGATATCGACAGTTTCTTCATTTCAGCCGAGCGCTCGCAGAATCCGGCACTCAAAGGCATTCCCGCTGCCGTGGGCGGCCGGAGCAATCTCGAGATCTTCAGTCGCAAGCGGCAGCATATCCGCCTGATGAACGACAACAGCGGGGCGTTTGTCACGCCGGTGTTTTACGGTGATCATGAGAAAACGTTTCGCCAGAAGTTCGTCGATCAGGTTGACGGTCGGGACAAGATACGCGGCATCATCACCACGGCCAGCTACGAAGCGCGTGCCTGCGGGGTCAAGACCGCCATGCCCATCGCTCAGGCGCTTCAGCTCTGCCCGCAGATGGTCGTCGTGCCGTCTCATTATCTGCTGTATCACAAACTCTCCCACGCTATCCATGCCTTTGTCAGCAAGCTCATCCCCGAAGTGGAGCAGTTCAGCATCGATGAGTTTTTCGGTTATGTGGGCGGGTGGATCAAAGATCGGCATGTTGAGACCTTCGCCCGGGATTTGCAGGCGCAGATACTGGTGGAGTTTGATATCCCCGTCTCCATCGGGATCGCCCGCTCCAAATGGACGGCCAAGCTCGCTACCGAGTACGCCAAGCCCTACGGGGTGCTGCGGGTGGACGATGTGGGGGCGTTTATTCATGACAAACCGATCAAAGCATTCCCCGGTATCGGCCGTCGTTTGCAGGTGCGGCTTGAAGAGCGGGGGATTACCCAATTGGGTCAGATAGAAGCAGCACGGGGGCTTTTTGAGAGCTGGGGCAAGAGTGGATCGCAGCTCTACCGTCGGATACTCGGCACAGACGGCGAGGGGATCACCCACCGTCCGGGGCGCAAAAGCATCGGGATCAGCCGGACGTTTGACCCCATCGACGATCCGGACGAAGTGCGCCGCCGGGTGATGATCCTCGCACGTCACATCACTTACATCACGCTGGGCATGGGAGCCAACCCCACCCTCTACTGGCTCAAGATCAATTACCAGCACGGCGTACGCGCCAAACAATCCCAACGGGTCGAACGGCTGTTTAGTGAAGCCCTCTACAAACGGACACTGGGAGAGATGTACGATGCCATCGCCCGCCGGGATCTCCCCGTGGTCAAGCTCTCCCTTTCGGTCTCCGATTTTACCTCCCATCATCCCCGGGCACTTTCTCTATTGGAATTTGAGGACGATCAAAAATCCCGCGCTATCAGCGACAGGATCCAGCAGGTCAGGGAGCGGTTCGGGATCGATGTGATTCGGACGGGGAACGAACTATGAGTGAATAGTGAATGGTGAATAGTGAATAGTTTTGGTATACGTTGCGGGGCAATGCTTTTGTTGGGGGAAAGGGGCTGGGGTTTTAACCCCACAAAAATACGCGTACATGTTTGGTTGAGCTGTAGGGTGTTGTCCCCTGACAACACCAATTGGTACAACAATCAAAAGCATTCCGACATAATCATAGAATCCGTTATAATGCATGAAT
>JALVWV010000111.1 GCA_027023145.1 Campylobacteraceae bacterium
CATCATCGAAGGGGTTGTTCACCCCATCCGTCACCGAAGCTCTCACCGTCATATTGTGCTCGGGCACGATCGGTGCATCGGTCTCGACGGAGAGTTCAGGGAGCGAAAAGATCGTATCTTGGAGGGCAAGGACGTTTTTGTACCCTGTGCGTGTACATCCATCACTCGCGCCGCAATCTTTGGCCGGGTAGCGGAGGATATTGTAATCAAACACATCGAGACTGGCGTAGAGATTGAGATCGAGTCCCACATCAGCCGTCAAATCATCCAAACCATACTGCACCATCGTATCATACGAGTCAAAGTCGGTATTGAGGGTGGCTTTGCCGTGTGCGCCGAAGGTTACTTTGCCCCACGGTTCGATGCTCATCTCCGATGAAACGGCTCGGTAAAAGCGGATATTGATCGTCGGCACCAGTCGCACCTCCAGCTCACCGCCGGCACCCACTTTGATCGATGCAGTCAGATCTGTATCGCCTCCTTTGCTTGCAAGCGGTGTCCACTCCCCTTGACGGTACTCCATGCCAAAGTTTGCTTGGAAGATTTTGGTCAGGTTGGTGTTTTGTTCGATTGCGCCCCGGATCGAGCCTTTGACCTCGGCTGCCCAGCTCAGTGTGATCTCCTGGTAAACAGGGATTTCCCCTGCCATATAAATCTGCGTAAATTTTTTGCTCCCCAAATCAAACGATTTGTCGATGGTGGCCTCTTTTTCGTATTTGAGTGCTGCGTTTATGTCCAGTTCGAGCTTGCCGCCGACACTGATCTTGCCGTAGGTTAAGCTCATGTTTTTGATTTCCACTTCGGTTGAGACCATCGGCGTAAAAGACAAATTGGTAGAGACAGAAGCATCAAGCCCTCCCACGTCAAGCTTGTCTTTTTTGGATGTGTCGATATCGCTGTTTGCCGAGACGATGTAGATGTCGATGGGGACTTCTACTTCGTCATCAACACTGAATGCCCCCTCAGCCTGCTTGGCAAAGAGCGTGACACGATACGGCTTGTCACTGATATCCGACTGGGAAGGGTGGTCAATCACGAGACGACCCTTGGCACTGCTGGTATGCCAATCGTATGTCTCCAGACGGAAAAAACCACACTGCATGTTGCCATCTGAACAGCTGATGTCCTCACCATCGTGTTCGATCGATTTGATATAGAATTTCCCTATCTTGATCCCATCCGTTTGTGTCAAAAGGATATCAATGAAATTGAACCGCTCAGGATATGCGATGAGCTTCTCCTGTACCGCCGTGATGGTCAGGCCATCATCCGTATCGGAAACCGCTTTGCCCAATTTGCGAACAAACGATAGAGAGGGAGGGGTAGAAAGATGGGTGCTCTCCTGAGTAACCTGGAGTCGATTGCTCGGCCATTGGTAAGTATCGGTATGGGTACCGTTGAGCGTATAGCCACTGGCCAACCGTCCCATGCGCCCTGCCGACCGAGCAGTGGGCATCTTCTGTTCGGGGATCATCAGGGTCTGAGATTTCAACGAGAGGGTATCGACTGCATCGATCAGGGAAGCTTTTTCGGTCTTGATGACGATCGTGTCTCCTGATTCGTTGGCGGAGACGACTTTGCGCAGTGAGTGATCGTCTGCATCCCCAAAATAGATGCTTCCTGCTTCGGGGAGTTTGGTTTTGGATGTTTTAGGGACGACGATCTTGTCGGGATGGACTTCGGCATTGTGAAGAAACAGATCGTTGGCTTTGGCGATCTTGGCGTGCGAATTGAGCTTGACGGTGGCGGCTGCTTCGGGGGTTGTGATGTTGATCTCGTTGGAGACAGCCGCATTGCCGGCTGCGTCGAGTGCCTGAATCTTCACAAAATAGGTCGTGGATTTCTGGAGCCCTGTGATGTCCGCTTCGGCCGCACCCATGACGGTCGCTTTTCGTGTGGCATCGCTTGGGGTGAAACCTGCCGTGGTATCGCAATGGACTTCATAACGAATCTGCTCAGGCGCGACGGTATCATCCTGCACCGGAAGCCAAAACAACGTCATCGCTGTCGGAGAGAGGGTATTGGCCGAGAGGAGTACAGGGTGGGTCGGTGCTTGTGTATCCGATGAGGATGTCGGAGCAGATGCAATAGCGATCACCACCGTCGCTGCTGGAGAGTATGCCTCGCCATCATAAGCTTTGTAGCTGAAACTGTCTTGCCCGGTGAAACCTTGTTTGGGAGTATAGGTAAAGGCAGGATTGTTCTCATCGATGGTAACCGTTCCGTGCTTGGGAGCATCAACAAGATAGTATTTGAGATACGTATCTTCTGCATCACTGACATCAAATCGACCTGAAATCGTCGTATCCGCGTACGTACTCAAGGTCACCTTTTGGGCAGTCGGTGGGGTATTGGTCTGAGCAGGCGTATCATCATGAGGTGCTCCTCCACCCCCTCCACCGCATCCGGACAATCCAGCCAACACCACCAAAGCCATCAACCCACGCATCCACATTTTCATCGCCTTCTCCTCAAAAAATGATTTACCTTTATTCTATCAAAATAGCTCTCTCTCTCTTAATTTCAGGCTTAAATTTGTCTTTTGTTTGGGAAGTGGTAAGAAAGTAACAGAGAATGAGGAATTTTGGTATGCTTTTCTGCGAAAAGCTCTATAGAGGATGCGGCTTTGGGTGCATGGTGGGGCAGAAGTCCAGTCTCCGTGATTTTCGTGGGACTAAAGGGCACCTCTAATAATAGGTCATACCCACAATGGGCTTTGCAGATGTGAGATTTTGCTTGAGGCTCCCAAAGCGTAGCCGTAGCTACGGTGAAGGGGGCATCGAGTGAAAGATCGCGTCTGCAAAGCCCACCCTGCGGGCATCACCAGCTTTCGCCCATACGGCGTTATCGCTTCTTGACGTAGCTTCGGCTATGCCTGCGAAGCGATGCCTTGCCTGGACAAAAGCTGGAGATGTTGTGGGTACGACCTATTATTTGAGGTGCCCTAAAGTCCCAGCCCCTGATGTCTGCCTGCGCCCGTACACGCACCATCGGAAAAAACACACTATTTTTTCACTGATTCTATATCGGGAGAGACTGTGAAAGAACGTACACTTTTTAGGAGCAGGGGCTTTAGCCCCGTTAAAATGGTTCCATTTTATGGAGGCTTGTTATACGGGACTGAAGTCCCTACTCCATTATTTCTGAGTTCTTTCACACTCTC
>JALVWV010000112.1 GCA_027023145.1 Campylobacteraceae bacterium
GCTCAAATCCCCTGCCAATGTAGCGCATCTGGAGAAATCGATCGCGCAATACCGGGCAGGCAAAACAGAACACCACGAGCTGGTCGATGTCTAAACGGCTGCTTGCCTGGACAGCAGAGGCATGGAAAGACTACCTCTACTGGCAAACTCAGGACAAAAAAACACTCAAGCGCATCAACAAACTCATCGAAGCCACCCTCCGAGATCCCTTCGAAGGGATCGGCAAACCCGAAGCGCTCAAAGAAAACCTCTCCGGCTTTCATTCACGGCGCATCGACGATACCCATCGTTTGGTATATGCCATCGAGGAGAGGCAGATTGCTGTGATCTCTTGTCGGCATCATTATTGAAACTCCATCCCTGCTTTTTGGGACTAAAGTCCCAGCCCCTTTTGTATTGCCGCTTCTTCGGGGCTTGGGCTTTAGTCCAACAAAACGCGATAGCGTATCTTTGGAGTAGGGACTTTAGTCCCGTTATGCAGGACTGAATCCTGCCTCCTTGATTTGTGTGGGACTGAAGTCCCATCCCCTATCACGCTGGTTCCATATCTCCTGATACGGAACCCAAAAGGGATACGACTTCAGCATTGCCAAAGATATGCTCTTGACAAAGCGTACGTTAAGTGGTACAATATCCAAAATTTCAAAAAGGCATGTTATGACAAAAGTGATACCGGTAAGCCAAGCGAGAGCAAATATCTACTCTTTGATGGATGAAACATTACAAACACATGAGCCGATTCTAATAACAGGAAAAAGAAACAATGTTGTTATGATTTCACAGGAAGACTGGAGTGCGATAGAAGAAACACTCTATCTCAATTCGGTACCGGGGATGGTGCCCTCCCTCAAGGAATGGATGGATGCTCCAGATCGTGAGTTCAGCGAAGAGGTTGAATGGTAAAATACACAATTCTCTATAGCAAGCCTGCTTTGAAAGATGCTAAAAAACTCTCAAGTGCCGGACTGGCGCCCAAAGCACAACATTTGATTGAAATCCTCAAGAAAGATCCTTTTCAGAATCCACCACCCTATGAAAAATTGGTAGGCAATCTAAAAGGAGCCTACTCAAGACGGATAAACATTCAACACAGAGTTGTGTACCAGGTTCGAGAATCAGACAACGTAGTGAGGATTTTACGCATGTGGTCTCACTATGGTGAATAAGATGGCAAATCATTGGTGAGATTTCACGGGTTCCGATCAATGAGGGGCTTGGGCTTCAGTCCAACAAAACGCGATAGCGTATCTTTGGAGTAGGGACTTTAGTCCCGTTATGCAGGACTGAATCCTGCCTCCTTGATTTGTGTGGGACTGAAGTCCCATCCCCTATCTTACCCCATACACCCCCAACACCTTATCCAGCTCCTCCCGGCTCAATCCCCCCACATGGCGGAAAACAGCCTTACCATTTCCATTCTACCCCTCCAACATCTTCACCAGCTGTTCGACGCTGTAACTTTTGCCGGCCGAGATGAGTTTGTCGTCGATGACGAGACCGGGGGTGCTGAGGATGTTGTACTCCATGATTTTCATGATGTCTTCGACTTTTTCGATCTGATGGAAGCCGCCGATTTGGGCGACGGCCTCTTTGACGTTGTTCTCCAGCGCGATGCATTTGGCGCAGCCGGTTCCGAGTATTTTGATGTGCATGTGTATCCTTTTTTTGAATTTAGTGTATATGAGCCCTCTGAATAGCCGCCGGTTTCACTCGATAGCTCGGGCAGTCGCGAACATGAGAAGCGTCAACGAAAAACAACTGCTTGTCTTTCGTAGCTTCGGAACTGGAACGGTCGGAGCGTAGCGTAGCCGTAAAGGCGGCGCCCCTTCGGGGTTGGGCGCTCCTTTGGTCGCCATCGAATGAAACCTCTCTGATGCATTTTTCAAAAGCTTCACGTCAAACAAGTGCATAAAGCATCTTAGCCGCGATAAGATAGAGGAGCGCGGCGATGATCTTTTTGATGTGTCCCGCACTGAGGCGGAAGTGCATGATCCGATTGCCGATGAATCCCCCGAGGATCGCTGCCACAGCCGTCACCCCGAGCAACGTCCAGTCGATGGTGACGAACGTCGCATAGGAGAGAAACGCGCTGAAGGTCGAGAATGGCACCATGAAACTCACCGCCACAGCCATTTTCTTGGCATCAAACCCCAGCAGGATCATCAGCGGCATTACCAGCGCCCCGCCCCCGATCCCGAGCAGTCCGGAGATGAACCCCACCACCGCCCCGATGACGTAGAGTATCCAGCGCTTCTCGTAGTGGGTTTTGGTCTCTTTGGGCAGGAGCATCATCGTCGCACTGAACAGGAGGAAAGCAATAAAAAAGTACTTCACCCATACCGTGTCGATCGACTGCGAAAACCGTGCCCCCAGAGGAGCGGTGATGAGGGAACTGACCACCAACGGCAGGGCAAAACGGACATCGAGCACCCCGCGCCGGAAGTTCATGTAGGTAGCCGTCACCGTAGTCGATGTATTGATAAAGAGCGCGATCGCTTTGGCCAGGTTGAACCCCAATCCCATGAAGTCAAAGATCGGTACCAGTGCCACCGCGCTCCCCACGCCCCCCATCGCGAAGAAGGTCGAGACCCCGAGGGTGATGAGGAAGTATTCCAGATCGTTCATCTACAGCTGTATCCTTTTGGCTTTGCCGCCGGAGAGGTACTCCACGAATGCCGTGAGACCGCCGCTGAGGGTTTTGGCCTCATAGCCCTTGAAGCGGAGGTACTCCTTGGCCATACTGGAGCGGTACTCTTTGGGGCAGCCGCAGACGATGGCTTTATCCTCCGGCAGTTCGTCGAGGCGATCGGGGAGTTCGTTGTAAGGGATGTTCTGCGAAAAATGCACCCCCCACGCCGCCGTCTCAAACGGCATCCGGATATCGAGCAGGATCGCCTTGCCCTCGTTGTGCATTTCGATAAAATCCTCGATGCTGATTTTCATCCCCGAGACATCACTGAGGACGAAGTCGCGTACCTGTTGATCAATGGTTTTCATGGGTTTTTCTCCTTTTAATAAGATTAGGAGTCGGGACTTCAGTCCCGTCATGCAGGACTAAAGTCCTGCCTCCTGACTGGATGGATCGCTCTCACGTGACACCAGTGCCTCAAAGCGTTGGGTGATCGCCTCTGCCGCCACCAAGCCCTCGAAGAG
>JALVWV010000113.1 GCA_027023145.1 Campylobacteraceae bacterium
GCCTCGGACCCCGCACAAAGGGCAAAACCAACATCGGCATCGTCGCCCACGGCCTCAAGGACGGCAAAGAGCGCACCATCTATATCTATCAGGTCAGCGACCACGAACAGTGTTACGCCGAAGTGATGAGCCAAGCCGTCAGCTACACCACCGGTGTCCCGGCAATGATCGGCGCGAAGCTCATGCTGGAGAAGAAGTGGTACGATACCGGAGTGCATAACATGGAAGAGTTCGATCCTGATCCGTTTATGGAGGAGTTAAACCAGCAGGGGCTGCCATGGAAGGTGATGGAGTTGGAGAGTCCGGAGGGGCTGAGGGTGGAGTGATATCACTCATGTACCGCACCTCCAATAATAGGACATACCCCATCAATACAAAAATCCGAACAACCACAGAGGAATTTTATTTTTCCCTCCTATCTCGACATTGTCAAGGATCGTATAGGAGTTTGGCAGATCTTTTATCTGCTTGAACCCTTTGTTTTTACCGCCCACTTCAAACGTATAAGTATCATCGACGAGAAAATCTCCCTTTTTCGGGATACTCACAGTATGCTCAAACAGCATCGAGCGCATGAAAACCTCTCGGATCGTCCCAATATCCGGTGTGTCACAATAGGCATAGTGCAGGTTGGTATTGTTAAAATAGATTTTTTCAGGCTTTGAGAAGATATTGTCCCCTTTGGTTGCTGGCCGCATGAGGGTGATGATCTTGGCTTTGTGGAGATAGTCGAGATACCGATATAGGGTACGATAGTCACTCTTCATCTCCATCTTACCAAGAAGCTCCGTGATATTCGGAGTATAGGGAACGCTCTGACACAAAATCATCAGTAGCTTTTTGAGAGTTCGGATGTTGTGGTACTCTATCTTAAAAATAGAAGGAATATCTACTTCCAAAACAGTATTGATCGTCTCATTGAGTTTGATTTGGTAGTTTGAAAACTTATCAAAATAAAAGGGGTAATAGCCATGTTCTAGATATTCTCTGAACTCCACTAATGAAAATTTTTCCAAAAGCTCATAAGCAATATCTATGTGGCTGGACAGAATCTCCTCAAGAGAATATGCAGGAAGCGTTGTGCCGTTTTTCAACTCCAAAAACTCTCGAAAACTCAACCCTTCAACTTCATACACAACAGCCCTTCGGCTCAAATCTGCTTTGGAGTGGTCTATCTGGAGCGCGGAGCTTCCACTAAAGATAATGCGCAACTCCAAAAAATCGTAGATTTTTTTCAATTCATTCTCAAAACCGATGTATTTGTGTATCTCATCAATTACAAGCAGCTCTCCTCCCTCATCCTGGAACGTTTTTGCCAAATCAAAAAGTGAAACAATTTTGATAGAGTCTGCACTGACATAGAGTTTTTTGGTATAGGCAAGAGGGTTCTGTTTTAAATACTGGATAAGAAACGTTGTTTTGCCCACGCCTCTTGCGCCCACGATCCCGCTCATCCTGTCAAAATCTAAGCGGTCAAAAAAATATCGTTTGTAGTGACTCTTCTGTTTTTTGAAAATAACTTGTTGCAATTTTCGTATCTCTTGAAGCATTTATATCCTTTTTTGATGTCTGTATCAAAAAAAGTATATCGAAATTTGACATGCAAGTCAATAATACGCTTCAAAATCTCCCATACCATTGCAATCCTTACCATTTTTCGCTATGATATTTTCAAAACAAAACCAAACCATAAGGTACCATTATGAAGAATTGGACATTTGCCCTCCTGATCGCCCTCATGTCGACCACACTGCACGCAGAAAACAACACGACCAACCCAGACCAGCTCGCCAAACACGTCAAAGAACAAATGAAACGCGAAGAGATATTTGCGCGTACCCAGGAATTCAAACAGGGAGACGACTACAACCTGACAGAACACATGGTAGACCCCAAAGACCTCGAAAGCATCCAGGTCGATCCTCCGGAGTATGACTTTGATATGAACGATGTATACGACTGATCAGCCCTTTTTCGCTATAATCCCTTCACTTTATACCAAGGCTGAATATGGCGATCGTTACCTACCAATCTCTCAAGAAAATTCTTTTTAAACTTGACCCGGAGACCGCCCACATGCTCGGCGGTCTCGCTCTGCGTACCGTCGGAGGCATCGGAGCATGCCAGCGCTTCATCTCGGACAAACTCTATGTCGATCACCCCGTACTCCGTCAGCAAATCTTCGGACAAACCTTTGCCAATCCGGTAGGACTTGCTGCCGGGTTTGACAAAGACGGCGATTTTGTCCGGGCGATGCCGGCACTGGGGTTTGGATTTACCGAGATCGGCACCGTCACACCCAAGGCACAGCCGGGCAACGCCAAGCCGCGCCTGTTTCGCCACATCAAAGAGGAAGCCATCCAAAACGCTATGGGCTTCAACAACAAAGGTGCCTGGCACATGATTCAGCGCCTCAAAAAACTCCGTTTCTTCGACTACCCCATCGGGATCAATATCGGCAAAAACAAAGTCACCCCCGAAAACGAAGCGCTCAAAGACTACGAGACCCTTTTCCGCGCCTTTGCCGATTATGGCACCTACATCGTCATCAATATCTCCTCCCCCAACACCCCCGGCCTGCGCGACCTGCAAAATGAAAACTTTATCCGCGAAGTCTTCCGCATCGGACGCGAAATCACCGACCGCCCCATCCTCCTCAAGATCGCTCCGGACATGGAGCCCGAGCAGGCGATTGCCCTGTGCCAAACCGCTGTTGATGCTGGAGCTGCTGGAATCATCGCGACCAACACCACCGTGGATTATTCGCTCATAAGGGATCTGACCTCAGATGATTTGTCGCGAAGCGATGAATCGTCTGCGGGTCTGACCCCGCCCGCCATCGGCGGCATCAGCGGAGCACCCCTGAGAGAAAAATCCTTCGAGCTCTTCCGCGCCATCGCTGAGCAGCTCCACGACCAAACACTGCTCATCAGCGTCGGAGGGATCAGCAGCGCCGCCGAAGCGTATCGGCGCATCCGCACCGGAGCCAGCCTCGTGCAGATCTACACCGGTCTCATTTACCAAGGCCCCACGCTAGCACACGACATCAACACCGAACTCATCCGCCTCATCAAAGCCGACGGATTCAGCAACATCTCCGAAGCCATCGGAGCGGATTGGCGGTAGAGGGCAGACCCAAGTGTCTGCCC
>JALVWV010000114.1 GCA_027023145.1 Campylobacteraceae bacterium
CCCTCATTGCTGAATGCGTCTATCGAAGCCGGCAACCCTGAGTTTACGAATATCCTCGTGGTCAACTCCATCTCCAAACGCTCCTCGGCTCCGGGGTTGCGCAGTGGATTCATCGCAGGGGATGCTACTATTCTCGGCCGTTACATGACCTATCGGACGTATGTCGGGTGTGCTGCGCCTTTGCCACTCCAGCATGCCGCATCTGTCGCATGGGCAGATCAGGAACATGTGGAGGGATTCCGTGAAAAATACCGCCGAAATTTCTCCCTCGCCGAAGAGATTCTTGGTACGGTGACTCCCGAAGCAACCTTTTATATCTGGATGAAGGTAGAGGATGAATTGCATTATACGCAAGAACTCTATCGTAGTCACAACATCAAAGTCCTCCCCGGTTCATTCCTCGGTCGTGAAGGGCAAGGAAGCGGTTATGTTCGGCTGGCACTGGTTTACGAAGAGGAGACGATGCGCCAGGCACTCGAGGCAATCGCATATTTTAATAAGGAGAAAAAATGACCCCAAACGACAACGCCCCTCAGGAGACCCTCAACATTGAGGCCTTGAAAAACGATACAGAATTTCAGGACAATGTCCGTCTTCTTGAAAAAGAGATGCAGGAACAAAACTCCATCGCCAAAGGGTACCAGCTTTTGGATATCAAGCTGGCCATGGAGGAGGATGAGGAGAAAATCAATGAGATTTTTACCTTCATTGTCAACCGGGCATTTGACGTCTTGTCGGAGTATCTGACTGAGCACAAAAAGTTCAACCTCGCCGACCCGGAAGAGTATGCCACTGCTCGGGCAATTTATGAGCACGGTATCCAGCGTTACAGTGAAAAGGATATGAAAGGAGCCAAAGAGATTTTCCTCGTCCTTCACTATCAGATCGAGGATCCTGAAATTCATGAAGCGATGATCATCCACGCTGCAGCCGTGATGGAGGGGATTGGTTTTGAAACCTTCATTGATGAGTTTGCCGATGTTACTCACCTGGATCCTGAAGACCCCAAAAGCATCTTCATTACCGAATTTGTTCAGCCAAACGATATGATTATGGCGATGTGGGGTCACCACATCGCAGCGGGTAAAAAAGAGCTTGAAGTGCTTGACCAAGACAGTAAAAAATAGGCGTATTTATGAAAATTCATTTTATCGGGATTGGGGGGATCGGATTATCGGCTCTGGCGAAATTTCTCGCTGGTCAGGGGCATACCATTAGTGGCAGCGACATTAAACAAACCGAAATCACCGATGACCTGGCGACTAACTTCGGTGCCAAAATCACCATCCCCCATCACCCCGATGCGGTGGAGGGGGTAGAGAGGGTTATTTACTCGGCCGTCGTGCGCCCCACCAATGTCGAGTATGCGCGTGCCAAAGAGTTGGGGATCGAAATACTCTCCCGCAAAGAAGCACTCAAATTTATCCTCGAAGATCAGGAAGTGTACGCTGTCGGAGGTGCCCACGGCAAAAGCACCACATCGGCGATGTTGGCGGCTCTGCTACCCCATTCCAACGCCCTCATCGGTGCCATTGCCAAACAATTTGGCTCCAATGTGCGTCACTACGACAACAACCGGGTGGTTTTCGAAGCCGATGAAAGTGATGAAAGTTTCCTCAACTCCCACCCTTATCTTGCTATCGTTACGAATGTTGAGCCCGAGCACATGGAATATTACGAGTACGATGAGGAACGCTTTTACAATGCCTACCGCCGTTTTTTGGAATTGGCAACGATCCGGGTAATCAATGCCGAAGATCCCTTCCTGAGCTCCCTTGAGATGGATGCGGTGCACCTTTATCCTTCCAAAGATATCACGCAGATTGAGTATGTTTTGGTCAAGGGGGAACCCCACACCCGGTTTTCGTTTCGGGATTATGGGATGTTTGAAGTCTTTGGCTTTGGGGAACACATTGCGCTGGATGCTGCTCTGGCGATCCTTGCTGGACTGGAGATTGGGGTATCGATCGAAAATATCCGTACCCGTCTTTTGGAGTATCGAGGGATCAAAAAGCGGTTTGATGTGATCCAAAACCGGGAAGCGTGTGTTGTTATTGACGACTATGGTCACCACCCTACCGAGATCAAAGCGACGATGAACGCGCTCAAAACGTATCGGGATCTTCGAGAATTTCGTACCCTCAATGTCATTTGGCAACCGCACAAATACAGCCGTACCCTCGACAATCTCTCCGGATTTGTTGAATGCTTCGATGGCGTGGATGAACTGGTGATCCTTCCGATATGGGCAGCCGGTGAGATCGAAGTGGATATTGACCTCAAAGGTGCCTTTAGCCGTTACAAACTTCTTATGGCGGATCGTGTTACCAAAGAGGATGGTATCGTCAAGGTGCTTCGAGACGGGCATGTGATCCGTGAATATGACGAGGGGCTCATTGCGGCATTTGGTGCAGGGGATATTACGTATCAGATACGGGGAGAGAATTAGGAATTAGGGATGAGGAATTAGGAATTAGGAATTTTGGCTTGCGTTGCTTTGCAACGCTTTTATAAAAAAGGGATGCGGCTTGAGCCGCATTGTGGGGCTGAAGCCCCAGCCCCATTGGCTCGTGTAGGGTGTGCAACAGCACACCGAAATCGCAACATGATTGTCAAAACTTCCCCGTAATGTAGCTGTTGGAAGGTGCGCAATTGCACACCCTATGCGGAGTATGGTACAATGGTGAGCTGAAACATAAGGAGATATTCATTGGAGACCAACGACGTGACAACCCACTCCCTTATTGACAAGCTGGACTTGATACGATATGTCGCCGAATTTTCTTCCTTTTTTGCCCGCGAGAAGCCCATCGCTATGGAGGGGGATATTCATCAGCATATCCGTTATATCCGTGCGCTTGAGGGGATTCAGTTTCCTGAGCCTCCACAAATGGAACCCCTCGATGGCGCATTGGCTCGCCTGCGCAAACAAGCAACGCTTTCTCTCGAGGAGATTTACAGTTTTGTCAAGATGATTGGGTATATCAATCGTCTGCGTGCGTTGACACTCCAGGAGCCCCTTGCCAGTTGGATTCGTACGATTGAGATCCCGGAGCCGGTTGTCGGCATCATGAGCTATTTTACCGATGAAGGGGAGATCAATCCGGCACGGGAACCGGAACTCTACGATATCGACAAAGCCCTCG
>JALVWV010000115.1 GCA_027023145.1 Campylobacteraceae bacterium
CGCCTGCTACGGACGCAAAGCTGGCGGCAACGACTGGCGGACGAATGTCACAAGCGGGGGGTCGGTTTTTCTCCGGGAACCCAACGATACGGTCGTGGATCTGGCCATCCGTGCGGCCGAAGTGTGCGGCACCGACATCGCCGGGGTAGACATCATCTACGATCGCGAAAAAGAGGAGTACGTCGTCCTCGAAGTCAACGGCATTCCTGCTTTTGCCACGCCGGAGCAGGAGAAGATGGGGTTGGACTTCAACGACCGAAAAATCGAACTCATCGTTGACCTGATTGATCGCAAGACCCGGAAGTAATCAAAGCTCTCTGGAGGCAGGGCTTCAGCCCTGCACAGCGGGACTGAAGTCCCGCCTCCATGATGGAATGTCACATAAAATTAGCGACGTTTCAGACAACCCGACAACCCAAAACTTATACCACAAAGGAGAATACCCACCATGTCCAAAAAGAAAAAAAACAAGCAAAAACTCCCCCGACTCGGACTGCTCTACCTCGACCATGTTCTGCGATTTTTTGACCGCTCCAACTTCCGGGGCTGGCCCGATCGGATCGAGACGGTTGTCTACCACTGGCGCAACGACAAAGACCGCTTCGTCCGCGAAGTGAAGCGTAAAAAGATCGATGTCCTCATCGGCAACATCCCCGCGACAGCCTACGAGACGTTCCGTGAGATCGCCCGGGAACTGCCGCATGTGCGTTTCATCCCCTCGCTCGATACGCAGTTTTCCAACAAATCCAAAGAAAACGTCACCCGCTTCGCCTGGAAATATGACATCCCCATCCCCAAAACCTATATCTTTTACGACCAAAAGAAGGGGCGGAAGTTCCTCGATGCGACCACGTATCCCAAAATCGTCAAACGCAGCTACGGCCCGTCCAACTACGGCGGCTACTTTGTCCACAAAGTCGACAGTGCCGAAGAAGCCCACCGTCTCTTTGATACCAAAAAATACCATCCCATGTATCTGCAGGATTTCGTCCCAATGGAAGCCGATGTCCGCGTGATGCTCGTCGGGCACAAGCCGGTCTGTGCCTTCTGGCGCCGTCCGCCCGAGGGAGAGTGGCTCACCAATACCTCCCAGGGGGGGAGCATGGACTATCAGGATGTCCCCAAAGAGCTCCTCGATCTGGCCGTTGAAGTCTCCAAAGCCGCCAATGCTGAGTATTGGGCGGTCGACGTCGCGGTGGGACAGGACGGCAAATACCGTATCCTTGAGTGCGCGACGGCGTTTGCAGCCTTCCCTTACATCCGGGACTGGATCGGTCAGTATCTGATGTGGCTCCTCTCGGACGGACGGTTTCCCCGCCCCAACATTCCTCTGTACAACTGGGAAGAGCTGGGCAAAATGGACTCTTCCATCCTCCGGACGTTGCGCTACATCACCTTCGGCCGCTACACCCCGAGCTACGACGGCGCCTATTTCCTCGACAAAAAAGTCCGCCAGACTGCTGAGGGGGAACTCTACCTCCACGAGATGGATGCCCTCTATCCGATGCTCGCTGTCTTCGAACGCGCAGGAGAAGAGTGGCCGAGTGACATCTGGAACTTTCAGGATAACTACGGCAAAACATTCCACAAAGTCCCCGCTAGATCCAATCCAGAAATCTCCGAAGATGAGAGTGATGAGAGCCCCCGACCCCGTATTGAACTGAGCGAAAAGAAACTCCGGAAGCTCCTCACCGAAGTTGAAGGGATTGGCAAGAAAAAAGCCGAGAAAATCCTCAAACACTTCGGATCGGTCGACCTCGTTCACTGCCTCGAGGAAGATGTCAGAAAATTGAGCGATGCACTCCCGTGGCTCAAGAAGAAAATGGCGAAACAGCTGGCGGAGAGATGGGAGACATTCAAGGAGACCCTATGACCCCCATATACTACTGCGTCGATGTCGAAGCGACCGGCGTCGACCTCAAAAACGACCGCTTGATCCAACTTGCCTTCCTCAAAGTGCAGGGGGAGCAGATCGAGGCGTACAACGATCTGTGCTATACCGATATCGAGATGAACGACACCGTCATTGCTGTTCACCATATCACCAATGCCATGCTCGAGGACAAATACTGGCCGTATGAGACCGACAGTTTCCTCGAGCTTGAGAAAGGAAACATCCCCGAAAATTACTTCATTGCCCACGGTACGACTCTTGACATCGCCATGCTCGAGCACGAAGAGCTTGATCTTCAGATGCAGGTGATTGACACCGACAAATGCGCCCGTAAATTATTACAGGAAGCCGACAGCTACAAACTCGAAGATCTCATCACCCGCTACAGTTTGCGCGAGAGGGCCGAAACGATTGCCCGACGCATCGGACTGGACAACCTCGACGCCCACGATGCCTTGAGTGATGCGCTGTGGCATTATGTTTTGTTTGAGCTGTTGCGCGACCGGGTGGACGGTGACGTCGGGAAACTGGTGACCTTGACGGCCGAACCGATGATGCTCGAGAAGATCACCTTCGGCAAGCATAAAGGGAAGAGCTTCGAAGCGGTATTCGAAAAAGAGCCTCTCGCGCTGGTCTGGATGTACGTCAACATGGCACGCGACTGGCCCGATCTGGAATATACGACCGCCTACTGGCTCAAACAGAAGGCATTTTTCTGGGAGAAGGCTCAGAAAGAGAGAAGGGAAGCGGAGAAGTTGTTGTTCTGATCGATAGTTTATGCACGCCCTTAGAACAATTAAGACTATATTTATCCGATTTAGGATATACTTCTTCCTATAATCAAACATAAGGAATTAAAATGCCAACAGTAACATTTAAAAACGAGACCGTGTGCAACCTTGCCGGAACCGAAATTAACGTAGGTGACATCGCTCCTGTAGTGACCGTCGTCAACAGCAACCCCATGCTTCAAAACGAAACAGTAGGTGGAGAAGGGAAAGTACAACTTATTTCGGCTGTTCCATCTTTGGATACTCCTACGTGTGATGCGGAGACACGTCGATTCAATGTCGAAGCGGCGAAGCTTGACGGCGTGGAGGTTGTCACCGTTTCTCAGGATCTCCCTTTTGCCGCTGCACGTTGGTGTGGTGCGGCGGGAGTGGACAACATCAAAGTCTGCTCGGATTTTCGTAACAAAGATTTCGCCAATGCTTATGGAGTTCTCCTCGCTGATGGTCCTTTGGCA
>JALVWV010000116.1 GCA_027023145.1 Campylobacteraceae bacterium
TTCGACCGGATTTGACTACACCCACTACTACATCAAATCGGCCAGCCGCCACCTCGACCAATCCCTTGAGCTCTTCGCCGAGCTGATGGCCAACCTCAACCTCACCGATGAGGAGTTCCAGAAAGAGCGCAGCGTCGTCGCTGAGGAGCGCCGCTGGCGCACCGACAACAACCCCATCGGCTACCTCTATTTCCGCCTCTTCAACGAACACTACACCGCCCACAGCTACCACTGGACACCGATCGGATTCATGAGCGATATCCAAAACTGGAGCATTGAGGATATCCGTGCCTTTCACCGCCGCTTCTATCGTCCGGACAATGCCGTGATCGTCGTCGCTGGTGACATCGAGCCGGAACGGGTCTTTGAAGCGGCCGAAAAACATTTTGGCGCTATCACTGCTCCCGAATCTGATGCCTGCACACCTCTGCTGAGCATCACCCCTATCGAACCACCCCGTGACGGCAGCCGTCGCACCATTATTCACAAAGAGGGCAACTCCACCGACACGATCGCCATCGTCTACGACATCCCCGACTACCGCCACCCCGACCAAGTCGCCCTTTCCGTCCTCGCCGAGATCCTCAGCTCCGGTAAGAGCAGCCGCCTCCACCGCGCGATGGTACAGGAGCAGCAGCTCGCTCATCAAGTCTACGGCTACAACATGGAGTTGACCGATCCTGGGATCTTCCTCTTCCTTGCGATGGGCAATCCCGATGTCACCGCCGAGACGATGGAGGCTGAGCTTCTGAAACAGATCGATCGGCTCAAAGAGGAGACCATCACCCCCGAAGAGCTGACCAAGGTCAAAGCCGCCACCAAACGTGAATTTGTCCATCTCCTTGAGAGCTCCTCTTCGCTGGCCGATCTTTACGGCGGCTACCTCGTGCGAGGCGATCTGGAACCGCTACTGAAGTATGAGGCAAATTTGGATAAAATAACACCCGAAACGATCCGCGACGTGGCCAATCGGTATTTTGACCACGACACGGCTACCACCCTGATACTGAGGAAAACCGATGGATAACTATATCACCGGCGCCACCACGGCGCTGATTACCCCTTTTCGCAACGGTCAGCTTGATGAAGCAACCTACGCTGATCTGATTCGCCGCCAGATCGATCACGGCATCGATGCGGTGTGCCCGGTCGGCACCACCGGAGAGAGTGCTACACTCAGCCACGATGAGCACAAACGCTGCATCGAAATCGCCGTAGAGGTGTGCAAGGGCACCCCCACCCGAGTCCTCGCCGGAGCCGGCTCCAACGCCACCCACGAAGCAATCGACATCGCCAAACACGCCCAAAGCTGCGGTGTCGATGCCCTCTTCTCGGTGAGCCCCTACTACAACAAACCTTCCCAAGAGGGGCTCTACCAGCATTACAAAGCGATCGCCTCAGCCGTCGAAGTGCCGTTTATGCTCTACAACGTCCCCGGACGTACTGGCGTGGATATCCTCCCCGATACCGTCAAGCGTCTCTTTGACGATGTCCCCAACATCATGGGGATCAAAGAAGCAACCGGATCGATCGAGCGCACCGTCGAGCTGCTGATGAAAGTGCCCGATCTATACGTCTTCAGCGGCGATGATGCGATCGATTTCCCCATCCTTGCCAGCGGGGGCAAAGGGATCACCTCGGTCACGGCCAACCTCCTGCCCGACCAAAAGGCCAAACTCACCCATGCAGCACTGGCTGGGGATCTGAAGACCTCCAAAGCCATCAACGATGCTCTCTATCCGATCAACAAAGTACTCTTCTGCGAATCCAACCCCATCCCGATCAAAGCCGCCATGTATATCGCTGGCCTCATCCCGACGCTGGAGTACCGCCTGCCGCTGGTTGAGCCTGGCAGCGAAAATATGAAGAAGATCGAAGAAACGCTCAAAAACTACACCATACCAGGAGTGAAATAATGCGTGCATCCAACAAAGGAAAAACCCTCGTCATCACCGGAGCCACCAAAGGGATCGGCAAAGCCATCGCCGAGAAGTTTGCCTCCGAGGGGGTCAATGTCGCCTTTACCTACCATTCCAACAAAGAGGCCGCCGATGTTATCGCTGCCGATCTCGAGAGCCGATACGGGATCAAAGCACGAGCCTATCCGCTCAATATCCTCGAACTCGACGAGTTCAAACCCCTGTTTGAGGCGATCGACCAGGACTTCGACCGCGTGGACTTCTTCGTCAGCAACGCGATGATCTATGGCCGCTCGGTAGTCGGCGGATATGGTAAATTCATGAAGCTCCGCCCCAAAAAAGGCTTGACCAACATTTGGACGGCCACCGTGGGTGCATTCGTCCGTGGCTCACAGGAAGCAGCCGTCCGGATGGAAAAAGTAGGTGGCGGCTCCATCGTCACACTCAGCAGTACGGGCAACCTCATCTACATCGAAAACTACGCCGGCCACGGCACCAACAAAGCCGCCGTCGAAGCCATGGCACGCTACGCAGCCGTCGAGCTGGGCGAAATGGGCATCCGCGTCAACGCCGTCAGCGGCGGCCCCATCGAGACCGATGCCCTACGAGCCTTTACCAACTACGAAGAGGTCAAAGCCGAGACCATCAAACGCTCCGCTCTTGATCGCATGGGTAAACCCGAAGACCTCGCCGGAGCGGCGTATTTCCTCTGCACGGATGAGGCCAGCTGGATCACCGGTCAGACGATTGTCGTGGATGGTGGGACGACATTTAGATAAATTAGGAGTGAGGAATTAGGAATTAGGAGTTTTGGTGGGCGTTGTTTTGCAACGCTTTCATTGAAAAGGGGCTGGGACTTCAGTCCCATAAGTACGCCATCGCGTAGGGTGTGCAATAGCACACCATGATTCACCTATATTCTACGACGGATAGAAACATGAAACAAAACAAAAACCTGAACATCCCCAACATCCTCGCCTTTATCCGTCTGCTCCTCGCACCCCTCATGTACCTCCTGCTGGTCAATCAAGATGCCGTGATCTTCGAGGGCATCCACCCCAGCTGGCTCAACTATTTCGCCGCGTTTATCTTCGTCCTGGCCTCAGCGACCGACTTTTTCGACGGACACATCGCCCGGACGTTTGACCAAATCACCATCATGGGCAAGATCCTCGATCCACTTGCCGACAAGATGCTCAC
>JALVWV010000117.1 GCA_027023145.1 Campylobacteraceae bacterium
GCCCAGTAGATCGCATCAAAAAGCGTATTGATCTTCGGGTTGACATGGGTCTCAAAAACGTAGATAGCAATCCCGGCGGTGAGGACAATGAATACCAATAAAAACAGGAGGGTGAGGAGCTCAAACTTTTTCTCCACCAGTACTTGAACGAATTCATTGATGCTCTTGGTGTAGCGCAGCAGCTTGAAGAGGCGAAAGAGGACAAAGATCCGCAGTACCCGCAGCGGACGATAGCCCGGGAGGATTGCCATCAGGTCAATTATGGCCGCCGGACTGCTCATGTAGGCAAACTTGCTAAGGACAAAACGCTTGAAAATCCTCCCATAATTCAACGGTCGACCCAGTATGAGCGATTCATCGTACTCCTTGAGCACCATTTCGTGCAGGTCGCTGTAGACCCACAGACGCAGGAGATATTCCACAACAAAGATCACCGTCACAACATACAAATCATACACATCGACCCAATGAGGAAGGGGATACTTGACTTCGTGCACAAGGATCCACACCGAAGAGAGGATCAGGGCAATCATGAAGAGATCGAAAAATTTCTTGTACGGATAATCCGGATTGCTGAGGATATTGCGAAAGAACCCTTTGACCGCTTGGTAGCGGGCACTGCGATGCCAGTGAAGTGCCTGCGTCACGATGGCGGGGGTTGGCACATTTCGGGGCATTACTCTGCTAACTTTTCTTTGAGGAGTTGATTGACTTTGCCGGGGTTGGCAGAGCCCTGAGAGGCTTTCATCACTTGACCGACGAAGAAGCCCAGCAATTTCTCTTTGCCGCCACGGTATTCCGCTACTTTGTCTTCGTTGGCCGCAAGGATATCATCAATCATGGCGAGGATTGCTCCGTCATCACTCATCTGTTTGAGCCCCAGCTTCTCGATGATCGCATCGATATCCCGCTCCTCATGATCCATGAGATAGTCCAGCACCTCTTTGGCTCCTTTGCCTGAAACTGTGTCGTCTTCAATCTTCGAGATCAGGATACCAAGCGTCTGAGCATCCACAGGTGACTCGGTGATGGAGAGGGAGGCTTTGTTGAGACGGCCGAGGAGCTCTGAGGTCAGCCACGTAACAGCGGGTTTGGCTGGCGCACCAGCATCAAGCATCGCTTCGAAATAATACGCCAACTCTTTGTCCGCCGTGATCACCCGCGCATCGTAACGCTTGATCCCCAGTGCCTCGACGTAGCGGGTCACCTTTTCATCAGGTAATTCCGGGATTTCGCGTGCTGCCGCCTTCATGGCCTCTGTAACCATCAGCGGGCGCAGATCCGGCTCAGGGAAATAGCGATAGTCGGCCGCCTCTTCCTTGCCCCGCATCGAGCGGGTCTCCTGGCGCTCGGTATCCCACAGACGGGTCTCCTGCCATACTTCTTCCTCATAGACCCCGTCTTCGTACGCTTCGATCTGGCGCTGCACTTCATACTCAAGTGCCTGAGCGATAAAACGGAACGAGTTCATGTTTTTAATCTCCACCCGTGTCCCATACTCCTTCTGCCCTTTGGGGCGAATCGAGACATTCACATCGCAACGGAAAGAGCCCTCCTGCATGTTGGCATCACTGATGTCGAGGTAGCGGACGGTGGCATGGAGTTTCTTGAGGTAGGCGATCGTCTCTGCGACGCTACGCAGATCGGGTGCACTAACGATCTCCAGCAGCGGTGTACCGGCACGGTTGAGATCGACTTTGGAGATCGAGCCCTCGTGTATGTTTTTTCCGGCATCGGCCTCAAGGTGGGCTTCGTGGACACGGATGCTTTTCTGGGTACCATCTTCCAAATCGACCATCACCGTACCGTTGCGGAGAATTGGCTCATAAAACTGCGTGATCTGATAGGCACTCGGAGAATCAGGATAAAAGTAAGATTTGCGGTCGAAACGGGAAGCTTCGTTGATCTGCGCACCGATCGCATTGGCAAAACGCATCGCCTTGATCACCGCCTCTTTATTGACCACCGGCAGAGCACCGGGGAGTGCGAGGCAGGTGGGGCATGTATGGGTGTTCTGGTGCGCCGCGAAGCTGGTGGGGCAGGCACAGAAGAGCTTGGTAGCGGTGTTGAGCTGGATGTGGACTTCCAGACCGATAACGGTTTCAAACATCAAAAAATCCTGTGATTGGGAAATGGAGAATATTATACCGTCTTAGGGGTTCAAAACGGGTTAGGGGTGTCCGGGTTTTGTGTTTGTGCCGGTGCAATCTTTTTGAGCAGGCGGGTTTGTTCTTTGAGTTGTGCGAGCATTTCGCTTTTGAGGAGGAGATATTCGAGAAAAACGACGAGAAGAAGCCCGGGAACCGCACCAAATACTGCAGCAAGAAGTGCAAAAAGAAAATGGGAGGGGAGAAACGAGAGAAACATACTCAGCGCACCGATCAGCGCAATGCCCCATCCGGCTCCAATGAGAAAACTGATCAGGAGCGAGAGTGTGGGTCGCGTAAGACGCATACGCTTATACGGCTCCCATTGTATCAACGACCGGAGCGGGGGCTTGCTCTTCGTGTCCCTCTTCGATCGCCACGGCACCGGCGAGATAAACGTACGTGAGAATCATGAAAACAAAGGTCTGAAGCAGTGCCGAGAAGCTCAACAAGAGGTAGGCTGGCAGGGGGACAAGCCAAGGTGCAAGCATCAGCAATACCCACAGGAAGAGGTCGTCCCCTTTCATGTTTCCAAACAGACGAAAGCTCAGCGAGACGATCCGGGAAAAGTGGGATACAATCTCAATGGGAAACATCAACGGTGCCAGCCACGCCACCGGACCGGCGAAGTGTGCAAGATAGTGAACGAGACCGTTCTTGCGAATCCCCTCGAAGTTGTAGTAGACGAAAACCATCAGCGCCAAGGTCAGGGTTACGCCGATATTGGCTGTCGGGGTCTCAAAGCCTGGAATAATTCCGAGAACGTTGGCGAAGAAGACAAAGATACCAATCGTCGCTACAAGAGGGAGATATTGACGCGCTTTTTCCTCACCGATGACATCCTTGCCCATAGCAATAACACCGCCGAGGTACGCCTCCATGATGTTTTGCATGGTACCGGGAACGGCGCGGAGATTCTTGGTCGCAGCGCTGGCTACCCACAACCCCAAAACAAAGACGATCAACAAGTGGGCAATCACTACCCCCGCTCCGTGTCCAAACAATGCACCCAAATAGGTGAAAATACTCACTTCCATCATGACAGCAACCTTTTTACGGATATAAATAGTGGTGAGATTATAGCTACTTTTTGCTTAGCAGTACTCGCCAAATGCTCGCTATCTGATCCCCTCGCATTCTATCGGCGGTTTCTGCTACCAAACGAAACGTCTTTTTCAGGGCAATGCGTTATAATTCCTTCTCCTCTTCTCCGTCCCCATCGCTTAACTGGATAAAGCAGTCCCCTCCTAAGGGATAGCTCGAGGTTCGAGTCCTCGTGGGGATACCAACATAAAATTAGGAATTAGGAATTAGGAATTAGGAATTAGGAATTAGGAATTTTGGTATGCTTTTCTACGAAAAGCCATTATAGGGGCTGGGACTTTAGTCCCACAAGATACGCTTCGCGTTTGATTGGACTGAAGTCCCATCCCCTTATCTGCCACTTACAAATTATACATTCGTATTGCCGCAGTGTCCGCAGACTTTGGCTTCGATAGGGATCTCCATGGCACATTGATCACATACTTTGGTGGTCGGTGCAGCTTCGGGCTCTTCTGCTTTCATGCTGTTGTATGCTTTGATAAACATAAACATCACAAATCCAAGAATCACAAATGAGATTGTGTCATTGATAAACACACCGTATTTGATTGCCGGGGCACCGGCTTTGTCCAATGCGGCGATGGAAGCGTATTCCTTGCCATCAAGCGCGTAGAAAAGCTGGGAAAAATCTACACCGCCGAGCAATTTGCCTACCGGAGGCATGATAATATTGCTTACCAAAGATTTTACCAGTGTTGCAAACGCTGCACCAAAGATAAATCCCACCGCCATATCAACCATATTTCCCTTGATAAGGAAATCTTTGAACTCTTTCATCATGCTCATGACACAACTCCTTTAAATATATACAACAGGGGTATTATAGCAAAAAATGACTTATTTAACATTTTTTCGATAGCGCCCCGCCCAAATGATGATCACACCGATCACCGCAAGCGTCGGCATGACCCAGCCCGGAAGCGGTACCGGATCACCGCCGGCATACGAGTGGAGGCCGCTAAGGTAGTAATTGACGCCAAAGTAGGTCATGATCGGAGTACTCATAGCTAAAAGCGAGGCAACGGTGTATGTGTATATAGTATTAGCCTTGGGCAGGAAGCGCAGATGGGCTACGGAGGCATAGACCAAAATAGTCACGGCTGTCCATGCTTCTTTGGGATCCCAGCCCCAGTAACGACCCCACGATTCGTTGGCCCAGACACCGCCGAGGAAGTTGCCTACGGTCAGAAGCATGAGGCCAACCAGCAAACTCGTTTCATTGATATACGTGAGCTCTTTGATTGCGTGGAGGGTTTCGCTCCGCCGACTGCGGCCATAAAAGATGATCAACAGCAGCACAATCAGTGCCAGCAGTGCCGAAAGCCCGAGGAAACCGTACCCAGCGGTAATCACCGCCACATGGATCGTCAACCAGTAGGATTTGAGGACGGGGACGAGGTTGGTAATCTGTGGATCAATATTGCTCAAGAAAGCAGCTCCGAGAAAAATCCCAGCCAGAATCGACGTAGCGGCCATCGTCATCGGCGAACGTTTGACGAAGAAGAACCCAGCAAAGACAATTGCCCAAGCAATGTAGAGGAGCGACTCGTATGAATCCGACCATGGTGCATGCCCCGCCACGTACCAGCGCAGCCCCATCCCAAATGTGTGCACTGCAAATCCGGCGATCAGAATCGCCGTCAGCACCCGCATGGTACGCCGGGGGCGGAATGTGGGCTGAATGATCGAGACAAACGAGAGGATCAGCGTCAGCAAACCGATCAACATATAAACCCCGATCAGGCGCTCGAAGATGAAAAGCTTGTTGTACCAAATCTCTGCATCGACACGGGAGGAGGAGGGGATAATGTCGGCATCATAAAAGTGCTGATATTTCACGATCATCTCCAGCGCGGCATCGGCTTTGTCCCAAGAGCCAGACTGGATCGCCTCAGCGATGTTCTGGAAATAGTTGGAGACAAAGAGGCGTACCATTTCACCGATCTTCGGCGGGAAGGTTTTCATCGCCTCCATCGGGGAAGCCCAGCGGTGACTGGGATCTTTGGGCTTGGGGAAGATTCGGAGGATCCCCCCCTGGAAGATCATATACATGACGTTGAGCCGTTCATCTACTTTGAGCAATTCACGATCATAAGTGCCCTGCTCGCTCGGCGCTTTGCGTGAAGCGGCACGAACATCCTTGGCGAGGCGGTATGTGCCGTCAGTGCCAAACAAGTCATCATAAGCGACATAGTGTGTCCCCTTGGGGAGACCAAGCTGTTTGATGATCGCCGGGTGGGCGACTTTGATCATTCGGACTTTTTGGAAGATCTGGGGGTGGGTCATCATCCCGAGCAGCACCTGATTGGCGCTCAGGCCGTCCCAGCTCTGATGGCGGCTGATTTTGGAGAGGAGCTGACGCGAGAGAGTATCCATTGGCTCCATCCTTCCCCCGTAACTCTGGACGACAAGATGACCAAATGTATCAGCGTGTACCGGAGAGATTTTGTGGATAGGGGAGAGATCGATGGTTGCCTCAGCATGAAGCAGACCCCCCTGCCCCAACCAGAGGATAGCTAGAGTAAGGGCGGCGGTCGTCCCTTTGAGTTTCGCCAGACGTTTCTTCAAGTGTTTGATGCGCCCATTGCGCGAGACAAAGCCCCACAAAAAGCCCAGCAACATCAGCAGATATCCGAGATACGTCGGGTAGACGCCCGGATCATGATTGACCGAGAGGATCGACCCCTTCTCATCCATATCATAGGAGGATTGAAAAAGGCGATAACCCCGGTAGCTGAGGACATGATTCATGTAGATGTGGTAGGGGAAGGTTGTATGGGTCTCAGAGTCGGTCACATCCACATACGACTCGTACGATGAGGGCATCATGGTTCCCGGATAGCGCTGGAGGACAAAGCGATCGAGTTTGACAGCAAACGGCAGGTCGATGAGTTTGGCTCCGTACACCAGTTTGACTTTGAGATCGCCGAAATCGACCACATGCTGCTCTCCCGGAGTTGCTTTGTATCCGGTCAAGTCGATGCGCTGCGTTTTCCCGCCATGCTCGAGTGCGAGGGTGATGAGCTGAGGCTTGTTTCCGGTAGGTTTAAGTGCCCCCGTGATGAAATGATCCCCTTTTTTGTGTGCCGACGGGAGATAACGTTCCAGATCGATCGTCACACGCTTATCCCCTAGAGTAAGTGTCTTGTGAAAGTGGTTTTTTGTCATGGAGGAGAGATAGAGAGGATAGGCGTATGCCCGCGCATTCGTCCCCTCCTCCAGCTTGACCTCAAGCACCATGTGATCACTTACCATCACATGACTCTCCTGTCCGTTGCGGAGGTGGAGAATCCCTTCGTAACCGATGTAGCGAGTGACCAACGCTCCCACGGCAATCATCAGGAAGGCAAGGTGTAGCATCAATTGTCCCCATTTGGGTCGGCGGTACATTTTGAACTGGACGATGTTGTAAAGAATGGAAACGGCAAAGATCGCCCACAATGCTTCGAACCAGTGGGTTTTGTAGATCAGGGCTTGTGCCGTCTGCGTTCCGTAATCATTTTCGATGAACGTCGCCGTCCCGATCGCCGCCGCCAATAACAACATATAGACAATAGACGCTTCCATTGAGACCAGCTTTTTCAGCACCCTCATCAACGCTCCTTCTTGAATAGTGGTAACATTGTAGTGAGTTGGGGGTTAGTCGCGTGTAAAAAACTATTTTTACAGGGCTTATTCAGATTTATTTCAGTTTGTCCCAGCTCTTGTCAATGGTAACCGAGCACTCCAGTGCCACTTCGAGCGGATAGACGCCCTCCATAATCTCCCGCAATATTTCTGCCAAATTTTTGGCATCTTTTTCCGATGCTTCAAAGATCAATTCGTCATGGATTTGCAGCAACATCCGTACCGACAGCTCTCCGGAGACTATCTTTCGATCAATCTCAAGCATTGCCAATTTGATCAAATCTGCAGCCGACCCTTGGAAAACCGTATTAACCGATTCACGCAAAATCGCCGCTTTTTGCATCCCCCCGGCGTTTTCATAATCAAAGACCCGCCGACGCCCCAACAGGGTCTCGACATAGCCATGGTTTTTGGCATCGTCCTGGATCTGTTTAAGGTAGCGCTTGACCGTCGGGAAGGTGGCGAAATACGCCTGGATGATCTCTTTGGCCTCCGAGGTGGTGATCCCGAGCTCATCGGCCAGCTTGCGTGATCCCATCCCATACAGCAGGCCGAAGTTGATCGATTTGGCAAAGCTCCGTTTGGCTGTTGCCTCCTCTTCGCCAAAGAGTTTGATCGCCGTGGCCATGTGGATATCGTGCCCGCTCGCAAACGCCTCTTTCAGAGCCGCATCCCCGGAGAAATGTGCCAGCAACCGCAGCTCGATCTGGGAGTAGTCAATGGAGATGAGTCGCTTCCCCTCCTCTGCGACAAACGCCCGCCGGACACTGCGTCCGAGCTCGGAACGCACCGGGATATTTTGGAGATTGGGGTCGCGGGAGCTCAGCCGCCCCGTCGCCGTACCGGTCTGAAGAAAATGGGTGTAGATGCGATGCTCTGCATTCTGCTCTGCCAGTTTTTTCAATGGCTCGACGTAGGTAGAGAGCATCTTCTGGTATTCCCGGTATTCTAGAATTTTTGGGATGATGGGGTGCGCGTCTTTCAATCCATTGAGAACCGCTTCGTTGGTGCTGTAGCCTGTCTTGGTCTTTTTGCCCCCTTTGAGCCCAATCTGCTGGAAGAGGACGACGCCAAGCTGTTGGGTCGATCGGATATTGAACTCCGTACCGGCCAGCTCGTAAATCTCTAGGGTCAGTTCCGAGAGCTTCGCGCTCATGCTCTCTCTGAGGCGCTCCAAGTGCGCCGTGTCGACCCGGATCCCCTCCCGCTCCATGTGGATGAGGACATTGACAAACGGATACTCCACCTGCCGCGCCTCCTCAGCAATCTTCGGATCGGCTAGGGCAAAAAATTCGGTCAGCTTATGATAAAGACGAAGGGTCATCCAGGCATCTTCAGCAGCATAAAAGGCCGCTTCTTCGAGGGGGACGGTTGAGAAGTTCTCCCCTTTCTTGACCAGCGATTTGAATGGCTTCATTTCGTAACCAAAAAACTTTTTGGCCAGAGCATCGAGCCCCACTTTTGTCCCTGGATCGAGCAACCAGGCCATGATCATCGTATCGGCATACGGTACGCGCTCTTCGATCCCGGCGGAGTAGAGGAGTCCGAGGTCAAACTTGAGATTTTGCCCTACGATGCGTGCAGCCATCAGTCGTGTGATAGCTCCCATCGCCACTTCACGACTCACTTGATCCCCGACACCGAGGTAACTGTGCGCGATGGGGACATAATACGCCCGACCCTCCTCGAGTGCAAACGAGAAGCCCACCATCGTGTCGTTGCGCGTATCGAGCCCCGTCGTCTCAGTATCAAACGCCACAATTGTCTCAGGCGTCACTGTCGCCACTACTGCATCGAGTTTCTCTGCCGTATCGAGGAGGATCGCTTCGAACGAAGGGGCTGCCGGAGGAGCTGGAGTCGCCGATACGGTCGATGAAGGTTTCGCCGCTTTGGCACCGTTGCCATCGAGCCGTCGCAACGCCTGGCGCATCTCATAGCGCTCAAACTCCTCACGCAACGCTTCGAGGTACTCCCGATCCTCCAGCCGATACTGCTCCAAATCGCAGGTCGGGAAGACATCGTCCCGCAACCTCACAAGATCCCGGGAGAGAAATGCCATCTCTCTCGATTCGCTCAGCAGTTTCTGGATGCGTGGAGTACCCGCCTCGTCAAGGTGCTCGTAAATGTTTTCGAGCGTGTGGAATTGGTTGATGAGTTTCGAGCCACCTTTTTGACCGATCCCCTTAACGCCGGGTATGTTGTCCGCACTGTCCCCGATGATCGCCTGAAAATTGACAAAATCGCGCGGGTGAACTTCAAATTTGGCTTCACACCCCGCTTCATTGATCTCTTTTTTCTTGATCGCATCGACGATTACCACTCGATCATCGTCGATGAGCTGATAGAGATCTTTGTCGTGCGAAATGATCTTGACCCGCATCCCGGCCTCCACGGCACAGCGTGTGATCGTCGCGATCACATCATCCGCTTCGAAGCCCTCCGCTGAGACATTGGCAAACCCCATGTGCTCGATCCACTCGATAGCGATGGGAAGCTGCTTGACAAGATCCTCTGGTGGCGGAGGACGATTGGCTTTGTAGGCGTCGTAAAGCGTATTGCGAAACGTCGGCCCCTTGCTGTCGAGAGCAAACACGAGATAATCGGTGGCATGGTCTTTTTCGAGCTGATGGATCATGTTGATAAATCCGGTGAGCAGACCCGTCGGAAACCCCTCCGAGTTTCGCAGGGGCGGCAGCGCGTAGTAGGCACGAAAAAAGAAGCCAAATGTGTCGATGATGATGAGTGTTTTCATGGAGAACCTTGGGTTGTTGAGCGATTATTGTAGCCTAAGTGTCGTTAGAGAACTCTAATCTGTTTTGAGGTATACTTCATACAGTTGATACCCAAGTATTATCGATTATTTACTTTTAATGAGGATGCATGAACCAAGATTTAGAGAATGATATTTCGCTCAAAACTGAACCCGTGCGCAGGACACGTAGTTCGGCTGCACCCAGGAGTTCGGCTGCATCCAGGAGAAAAAAGCGCAATCAAGTCACCTCTGCTAATCGTGTTTCTGATTTCATGAACCAAGATGTCGACCCACCTCTTTTTGGGCTGATACCCGAAGGATATGAGGGGATCACCTATTTGATGCTTTTTATTTTTCTCCCAAAACTGGCAGGGATGGCGTTTTTTTTCTTCTATGTTAGCGGCGCCAGCTTCGAATTGTATTCCAAGGCAGGCGCGGGAGGATTCCTCCTTGACTGGGCTGTGGGGTATGAGATCCTCGCAACATTGACCTTGTTGTATATCGGGAAAAAAATGTTCGGATATATGTTTCTCGAGTAGGTCTTATCCTTTTGCAAGGAATCTCCCAGTGTAGCTACCACTCTTTGTATGGTCATCTGCGATTTGTTCAGGCGTACCTGTCGCGATGATCTTGCCCCCCTTATTCCCTCCTTCTGGTCCCATGTCAATCACCCAGTCGGCGTTTTTAACCATATCGAGATTGTGCTCGATCACGATAACACTGTTGCCCAACTCTACGAGGTGATGCAGGACGCCTGTGAGGCGATCGACGTCGGCGAAGTGAAGTCCGGTGGTGGGCTCATCAAGGATATAGAGGGTGTTGCCAGTGTCTTTACGGCTGAGCTCCTTGGCGAGCTTGATCCGCTGGGCTTCCCCGCCCGAGAGGGTTGTAGCATTTTGCCCAAGCGAGAGATAATCCAGCCCCACAGCCGTCAGCGTGCTCAACTTAGCGGCAATTGAAGGGATAGCCTTAAAAAACTCCAGCGCCTCTCCCACACTCATCGCCAACACATCGGCGATGCTCTTGCCCCGGTAATGCACTTCGAGGGTCTGCTCGTTGTACCGCGTTCCGTGGCAGGCATCGCATGTGACCAGGACATCGGGGAGGAAGTGCATCTCAATCTTGATCTGCCCGTCGCCTTGACACTTCTCGCAACGGCCGCCTTTGACGTTGAAGCTGAAGCGCCCCACTTTGTAGCCGCGCAACTCGGCTTCCTTGGTCTGGGCAAAGAGTTTGCGGATCTCATCCATGATCCCGGTGTAGGTGGCGGGGTTGGAGCGCGGGGTGCGTCCGATGGGGCTCTGATCGAGGTAGATCACTTTGTCGAGGTGTTCCAGCCCCTCGACAGTCACGCCGTCGACGCGGTTGACCTTTTTGGCACGGTTGAGGATCTCTCGAGCGACAGGCAGGAGGGTCTGGAGGATCAGGGAGCTTTTGCCCGAGCCGCTCACGCCGGTGACGCAGACAAAATTGCGCAGGGGAATTTCGGCACGGAGGTTCTCGATGTTGTTCAGCGTCACGCCGGAGACGGTAAGCCAATCGGTCTGTGGGCGGCCGTGGGGGTAGTGGATGGTCTTTTTGCCAGTGAGGTAGTCGGCAGTGAGGGTTTTGGCCTTGGCGATCTTCTTCACATCACCCGCAAAGACGATCTCCCCACCATACGCCCCGGCTCCGGGGCCGATGTCGATGAGGTAATCGGCCGCTTCGATCGTCTCTTTGTCGTGCTCGACGACGATGACGGTGTTACCCTTGTCTCTGAGGGATTGCAGGGTGCGGATGAGCTTGAGGGTGTCGCGCTCATGCAGCCCGATGCTGGGCTCATCGAGGACATACATCACCCCGGTCAACCCTGAGCCGATCTGCGAAGCGATCCGGATCCGCTGCGCTTCCCCGCCGCTGATGGTACGGGCATCCCGGCTGAGACTCAAGTATCCCAACCCCACGTCGTAGAGGAAGAAGAGCCGCTCCTGGATCTCCTTGAGGATCGAGGCAGCGATGAGCTGCTGCTGGGGGCTTAGGTGGGAGAAGTTGTCCGCCTCAGCAAAATAGGCATAGCTCTCCTCAATCGGCATATTGACCAAATCGGCGATGGAGTGCCCCTCGATCTTGACGGCCAGTGACCGGGGGCGCAAACGGTTGCCCCCACAGGCATCGCACACCTTCTCAGTCATGTACTCAGCGACGTCTTTCTCGTCCTTGAACATCTCATGGGCAAACTTCACCACCCCCGGCCACTCCCGGTGGAGCTTGTGCCGTTTCCAGGTGAAATCCACGCTGGAGCCCAGCCCATAGAGGATCGCCTTTTTCTGATGCTCGAGGAGTTCTTCGTAGGGGACATTTGTCGGGATGTCGTTCTGTTGGCAAAAAGCATTGAGAAACTTGGTGTAGTAGCTTTTGTTGAAACCGTACATGATCTTGACCGCCCCCTTCTCGATGCTCAGCGCCCCATCGATGATCTTGGTCAGATCCAGCGTGTAGCGGATCCCCAGCCCGTCGCACACTGGGCAGGCACCCTTGGGGGAGTTGAACGAGAAGCTCACCGGTTCGAGCGGTTCGAAGCTGAGCTTGCAGTCAAAACACGCGAGATGCTCCGAGTAGTGGTAGCGCTGGCGATCGAGTCCGAGCTCCTCATGGTTGAGCACTTCGATCTCCACTTCGCCGTAGCTCTCACCCAGCGCCTTTTCGACATCCTGTCCGATCCGCTCCTTGTTGTCCGGCTTGACGACGACACGGTCGACGACCACTTTGATGGTGTGTTTTTTGGTCTTGGCCAGCTCGATCTCTTCATCGAGGCGCACCATCACCCCGTCGATCTGCGCCCGAACGTACCCTTTGTGCCGCAGCGATTCGATCCGGTCGGCGAAAGTGCCTTTTTTCTCCTTGACCAGCGGCGCCATGATGATGAGTTTGGCTCCTTCAGGCAGACGCAGCACCTCGGTGATGATGTCGCTGGCCGACATCGACGAGATCGGCTTGCCACACTCATGGCAGTGCTGCCGCCCCACCCGGGCAAAGAGTAGCCGCAGATAATCGTAAATCTCCGTAATCGTCCCCACGGTGGATCGGGGGTTTTTGGAGGTGGTCTTCTGATCGATGGCAATGGCCGGCGTGAGCCCCTCGATCTTGTCCACATCGGGCTTGCCTGCCCGTCCGAGGAACTGTCTGGCATACGAACTCAACGA
>JALVWV010000118.1 GCA_027023145.1 Campylobacteraceae bacterium
CTCTTTGGGGATCGGACTCGCCCAAAAAATTCCATTATAAAATGCCCGCATCATGGGAAGCGTATGCTGGCGATTGACCCATACTTCCAGACGCGAGCGCAAATTGGGCTCCGGTATCTCCACCCGCTTGATCCGGCTTTTGCAATACATACCGCCGAGATAATCCCGAAACCCAATCTTCGTTCCCGGCAACAGCTGCAGATAGAGACGCATCCCTCGACGCAAATCCTTACGGTATGCGGTCGTGTAAATCACTCTCCCCTGATCACTGTGCAATTTGAGGACAGCATAGGTTCGACCCTTTCGTGTTTTGGGGTACGTATTGACAATCACCGCATGGGTGTAGACAAATGGCTGAGCAATGAAATGACGAAAATTGCGATACTCCCATCCCAGTCGCAACACCACCACAAGCGCAAGCAGAAGCATCGTAACGATAAATTCCCGTCGTGTGACAAAGAGCCCTGGTTTCTCTATGACCACAAAACACTCCTATCCCCCGATTGGTGTTGTCAGGGGACAACACACCCTACAACTAAAGTCCCTCCTCCATAAAATAGTAGTATTGCAAAGCAATGCATACCAAAACTCCTCACTCCTAATTCCTCATTCCTAATTCTCAAATCGTTGGTATCTCAAAGTTCCCTTCCCGCATATCGATATTCCCCTCTTCATAGATCACTTCAAACGGTGCGGCACCTCCCTTGTCTGCATCAACGAAACGGGTGTAACGTTTCTGGAAGAGCAGATCGACCGTACCGGTCGGACCGTTTCGCTGCTTGCCGATAATAAGCTCGGTCTCCTCTTCGAGTTTTTTGGTAAAGGTGCTTGTGTACTCTTTCCCCTCAGCTTTGGCTTTCATCTCCCGCTCTTTCTCCTGCGCTTCCCGGTACACGTCGTCCCGATACACAAAAAGGATGATATCGGCATCCTGCTCGATGGCTCCCGATTCCCGCAAGTCGGAGAGCATCGGGCGTTTGTTGTCCCGGCTTTCGACGCCACGGTTGAGCTGTGAGAGGGCGATAATGGGCATCTGGAGCTCCCGTGCCAGCTGTTTGAGCCCCCGTGAAATCTCCGAGATTTCCTGCTGACGACCCTCACGTCCCCCCTCCCCACTCATCAACTGGAGATAATCGATGATGGCCATGGAGATCTCAGGGTGACGGGATTTGAGCTTGCGCAGTTTGCTGCGGACATGGTGGATCGTCGCATACCCCCCGTCATCGACAAAAAGTTTCCGGCGACTCATCTCATCCACCGCCGCACTCAGCTGCGTCCACTGCTCATCCCGCAGATCCCCGATGCGCAATGCCTGAAGTGGGATCGAAGTTTTGGCGGAGAGGAGTCTGAGCATCAACTGTTCTGCAGGCATCTCGAGAGAGAAAAATGCTACCCCCTCGTTGCGTTCGATTGCTTTAAGTGCCATATTGAGCACAAGAGAGGTTTTGCCCATCGCCGGGCGTGCCGCGACGATGACAAGATCCCCTTTACCGAAACCGCTCGTACGATCGTTGAGATTGCGGAACCCGGTATCGACTCCAATGAGTTTGGAGTTACCCATCGCTTTAAGGCGGTTGATCTCCTCCATCATGGCTACGGTCACTTCGTCCGACTCTCGAAAATCTTCCGAGGTGCTCTCCTGAGTAATCTGATAGAGTTTACGCTCGACAAGGTTCATCACCTCATCGGCTTCGAGATCATCTTCGATGGTGACTTTTTTGATCTCGGTTGCCAAGGTTACCAGTGCCCGCTTGTTGGCATGTGCTTTGATCTCTTCGACATAGGCTTTGGTGTTGGTGATGGGGTTGGCTGAGAGGATATCGACCATCGCCACCTCATCAAATTTGCCGATTTTGAGAAGCTTCTTACGCAGAAACTCTTCATCGATCGGTTTCTCTTCGATTGAGAGCTCTTCCATCGAGGCGAACACATGCTGATGAAACGGCAGATAAAAATCCTCCGGCTTCAGGCGTGAAGCGACATCCTCCACAATCTGAGGATCAAACAGAATCGCCGATAAGACGGCACGTTCGACATTGAGGTTATAGAGATTTTCCATGTCAAAACTCCTTTGGAGTTTTGGGTGAATAGTGAATAGTGAATAGTGAATAGTTTCGGTTTGCATTGCTGCGCAATGCCATTATTAACTGAAACATTTGATTCATTCCTGTTCCTCTTCAATAAAAGCTTTTCGAGAGAAAAGCATACCACAATTATTCACTATTCACTATTAATTATTCACTCATACGTCTCCGCCATCTTCTCCACCTCTTCCACAAACCGATCTACTAATTTATCCTCCGGAAGCTTCTCAATCACTTCCCCTTTGACCATGATGAGCCCCTGCCCTTTGCCAAAGGCAATGGCGACATCGGCATGTTTGGCTTCGCCGATGGCATTGACCACGCAGCCCATGACCGAGACATCCATGGGAGCTTTGATGTGAGCGGTGCGGCGCTCGACTTCGGCCACGGCACTGACCAGATCGGCTTCGATCCGGCCGCAGGTGGGGCAGGAGATGATATTGAGACCGTCTTTGACCCGGCCGGAGTCCTTGAGGATCGCTTTGCCTACTTTGATCTCCTCTTCGAGCTCTCCGGTGATGGAGACACGCATCGTATCGCCGATCCCATCGAGCAACAGCGCCCCCAGCCCGATCGCCGACTTGACCGTCGCGTGAAAAATTGTCCCCGCTTCGGTTACTCCAAGGTGAAACGGATAGGGTACTTTGGGGCGGAGCATCCGATACGCGTCGACGGTACGCTCGACATCACTGGCTTTGAGAGAGACTTTGATATCGGTAAAACCGAGATCTTCGAGGTACTTGATGTTGTACTCGGCACTGGCGACCATCCCTTCGGCTGTCGGCCCATATTTTTGATCAAACTCTTTCTCCAGTGAGCCGGAATTGACCCCGATGCGGATAGGCAGATTGCGTTCCTGGCACGCTTTGACGATCTCAGTGATGCGACTTTTCTCTCCGATGTTCCCCGGATTGAGCCGGACAGCATCGACCCATTTGGCCGCTTCGAGTGCCAGACGGTAATTGAAGTGGATATCGGCGATCAACGGCAGAG
>JALVWV010000119.1 GCA_027023145.1 Campylobacteraceae bacterium
TTTCTTCTGAGATTTTGAATTTTGAGCTCCTCTTTTAAGTTTTATTCTTAATTTACGGGGAGAATTTCATCGCCCAATCATCTGCGCTGCCGCTTCGGCCAGACGATCGATCGCCCGGTTCATCGCTACAACGATGAGGGGAGTCTCTCCTTTGGGGACGGGGACGGTGGTGGTGAAGAGACGGGCACGGCGGCCGTGACCGCTGATCGGCTCGACGAAGAAACTCGCCTCAAGGACGACAGCACTCTGACTCTCGACGTAGATGAGACGGTTGAGGATCACTTTGAGCCGTACGCCGGTGCTTTTCTCGATATCCCAGGGGTAGCGGTAGACATGGGGGGTGGCAAACCGCTTTTGAAGATAAGCAATCAAGTGCCGGGTGATCCCCTTCTCCGGTGCCGTCGCCCATACCGCCGCATCGCAGTAGGTCAGTTCCCCGGCCGCACTCTGGATGGGGATTTTGTTTCCCACCAGATACGCCGGGACGACCACCTGATCGACTCCGATCTGACTGGGATGGTGCCGCGAAGCCGTGATCGCCGACTGGGGCTCGGAGAGGATGTACTGCTGCGCCGGACCGCCGCAGCCAGTCAGCAGAACCATGGCCAAAAAACTTGCGATCACAAGGCTGGCGGTCGAAAAAGCCGGAAATTGTCTCATGTTATTCTCCAAAAATCAATGCATTGGGTTTTTTATTGAGCTTCTGTATGAAGCGTTTGGTCTCCTCAGACGTCCGCCCCACCTCACGGAGCATCGCCTCGAGCTTCTTGCCAAACAGCGAGCCAGAGCTGTAGCCACGCAGGACACCTTTGGTCGTTTTGAGGGTTTTGCGCAGATCAGCAATCGCCTTGCTCAGGTCGCTGTCGCCCCCCATCATCCCACGCAAACTACCCATGGTCTTATTTAGATCGTCGGTGAGGCTTCGGAAGCTCTCTTTCTCTGTCAGACCGTTGATATTTTGAATCATCTTTTTGCTCTCAGTGGCTAGATCAGAGAGGTTATCCAACAAACGGTTAAGGTCGGTCAAGACTGTATTGGGCTTACGTGGCTGGGTTGGAAAGATCCAGAAATCATCACGCTTAAGCAGATTGCCTGCGGTTTGGTTGGTCTCCTGAGAATAATCCAAATCAACATAGAGATTATCAAACAACAAATTACTCCCCCGCAAATAGGCCCGCAACCCCTTCTTTACGACTGTGACTAGATTGTGAATGCCGCTATGATCTCTGTCCTGAAAATTGGAGACATCAATCTGTCCGATTGCTTCAGCCTCAACCCCATGTTTTTCGGAAACATATCGAAACGAAACCGTATCAATCCTCCCCACTTCAAATCCCTGAAACCGGATTGGAGTACCATCATCCAATCCACTCACATCCCCGGTAAATATGAAGCGAAAAGGTTCCATCCGCATCTTGGCACTCCCAATATGCTGTTTCATCGCTTCCGAACGGCGACTGTAGAGTTTGAAAACCCGATCGGGTTTGGGTGGGGGGTATGTTTTGTCAAACCGGCTTTCAAAACTGATGCTACCGAGAAGAACACTGTTCAGCGGTGCCAGATCAAGGGCGAGACTGCCCCCCTCCATACTAACAGAGACAAGATCCTGATGCCAAAATTTAGTCGTAATATTAATGAGGTTAGCATACTTTTTTTGGATAAAAAGCTCAATTTGAGTCCTAGATGTATTGGTATCAAGCGTAATCCGATCGATCTTGCCCACCCGAAGGTGGCGGTAGTTGACCGGAGCTCCTTCGTGAATATTGCCAATGCTTCGGGCATGGAGTCGGATCGTAAATCCAGATCCAGGGGAGCGATAGGGCTCCATCTGACCGATAAAATGATCCCGAAAAGCGTCTGAACGCTGGGCGCTCATGGAGATATACGCCCCCTTGATCAGCGTGTCCAAACCACGCACACCCCGATAATCAACCTTGGGAGAGACGATCCAAAAATGGGTCGTATCGTTCAGGAAGGCTTTGGCTTCTTTGTCCATCCGGATATGCACCTGCACCCCTTTTCCCTTCTCCTGCAATCCAATCCGGGTCACATGGCCAATGATCACATCCCGGTATTTGACCAAGCTTTCTCCAGCAATCAAGCCATTACTGCTAGGAAAATCGACTCGAATCTCAGGGCCAAGACGTGTGTAATGTTGATAGACCAACCATCCGGCGATCGCCAGCGTCACCAAGGGCACAATCCAAAGGGAAGTGAAGAGATTGAACGATCGATTCTCTTCGATTTTTGGGGTTTTAGCCGATCCCATTGCTGGAAGCCTTTTTGGATTTTTGCGTATGATAATGCTGGGCGATCAGACGCGGATCAAAGGCAATCGCTGCTGCCAAAGTAAAAAAGACCATCAAAACATACGCCGTCGCCCCTGTCCCAGCTACAATCTGGAACGAATCAAAGGTCACCATACCGCTGAGTGCTGTGACGACAAAAATATCGACCATGGACCACGCTCCTATGATTTCGATTAGGGTATAGAGCCGGTGACGAACATGCCGTCGGTGGCGCACAGGAAAACGACTACTTATAAGTAAGTATAATAGCACAATAAACTTCAAAATCGGAACAAGCACCGATGCTATGAGGATAACAAGTGCAATCAAATAAGAACCGCCATCCCACAATGTAATCACCCCTCCCACAACGGTATTATCTGTATACCCCATGATCGTGTGAATCCGCAGGATCGGAAACAGGTTGGCCGGAATCCAAAGGATCATCGCCGTCAACAAGAGTGCCCAGGTGCGATAGTAGCTCTCACGGGGATGGGGAATGTGCGTTCCGCAACGACGACAACGCACGTTGTCTCCGGTATCAACATTGACCGCTTCGCAGACCGGACAGCGGATCAGGTGGGATGGTGCCGGCTCACTGGACATGGTATCGCCTCTCGTAGATCTCCCACAGTGTCCCGATCCGTCGGGCTCGGGTGAGATAGAGATCGATCCCGGCATAGATCACCAGCGCCCAGAATGCCACACCGAAGTGAATCGTCACTTTACCGGAGAGTTTTACCAAGGCGATCAAAACGCTCACCGTGAAGATATCCACCATACTCCAAGGGATCAGGTGGGAGAGGGAAACAAGCAGGCGCCGAGCCATCTCCGGACGTTTTCCTAGCTTCAAAAGGAGGATAAGTACGGCATAATCCACGATCACCAGCAACGGAATCACCAACACCAGCAAGGTCACACCAATCGCCACGATATAAAACCCTCCCTCTTCCAGCACAGAAATGGCTGAAAAGAGCGTCAGGGTATGCTCCTTGCCCCACAAACCCACGTGGATAAGTGGGAAAAGATTGGCCAGAACAAAAAAAATGATCCCCGATAAAGCCAGCGCAAATGCTCGGTCGAGATACGCCGGATCGTAACGATAGAGGATCGCTCCACATTTCTTGCACCGTGCCCGTTTGCCGGCGGGGAGTTTTACTTTGCGGTAGAGAGAATTGCACCGATCACACATGACGTATTTTGAGAGATCGTCCTGTGTTTTCTGATGCATCATCCGCGCTCCATCGTCCCGCGCAGGAGATCGACGACATTGGTGGCATAGCTCCCTTTTGGGAGGACAAACCCCAGCTCGTAGTGGGCTTTTTCAGGGATATATTTTCGGGTGATCTCCGTGGGGAAGATCCATGCATAGCGCCGGGAGCCATCCTCGGCAATTGACGCATCAAACTCTGCTTCAACTTCTCGTGCTTCCCTTTCGGCTCTTTTGGCTTTCTTACCGGGGATCAGTCCGGTAGGCGCCCGGTCTTTCAGGCCAAATTTTTCCGCTTCCGCCTCCACCGCTTCGGCATGGAAAATACGCCCGTGGGGATAGTGCATCATCACATCGCCCCGGAGGATTTTGAAAAAGTGTTTTTGTTTCGCCGTGCCGGAGAGTGTCCCCCCCGGCAATCCGGCGGCCTGCTCCGCTTCGACCTCACTGAACCCTTCTAAAAGTCGGCTGATCTCGATCCGGCGGCTGAGCCAGTTGTTGAACAAGTAGCTCTGATACGCACTGATAAGAAACTCCCGCGTCTTGCGGTCGCGCACCTTCCGTGTCCCCTCGACGATCGCCTGCCCTTCACGCCAGTTCTCCCCGTCACGACCGAAGCGCTGATAGCCGAAGTAGTTCGGCACACCGTTGGCCTCGATCCAGTCGAGTACCGAGTCGAGCTTGGCCTGCTGGATGCCGAGGACTTTTTTAAACCGTAGAGAGAAGCGGTTGCCCTTGAGGTGGCCGATACGGAGCTTGTTGGTGTGGCGGGTCGTGGAGAGGATTTTGATCTGCGGATGAGTGAAGCGTTCAAGAGCTGCTTCATGTGTGGCAGGCAGGGAGAGGTACTGCATCGTCATGGCATGCTTGTCCTTGAGCCCGGCATACCCGATCTCCCGGCGCCGGATACCTAAATGGCTGCTGAGGATATCGAGCATCTCCCAGGTGGTCAGCTCCTTCTTGCGCACCAAGACAATCAGATGCTCCCCTTCCCCAGCCCAGTCATACAGCGGAATCTCCTCGACGATAAAATCTCGTGGCGAAGGGGAAAAGAGAAAATCGTTGCGATGGGCAAGCGGCAGAAGCCAAGTCGAAGTGTGCATGGGGAACCTCAGGATTTATTTCAGTTAAGGCGGTATATGCATTCTTCATATCAGGAGTAGGGACTTCAGTCCCGTAATGCAGGGCTCAAGCCCTGCCTCCAAAGTCTGAATACGATCCACCAGTTTCATGATTTGAGCTATTATATCCAAAATTTTCAAATCAGTATCTATCTCCGCCGCAGCACTACCCCACTTTCCACATGCTTTGTATACGGAAACTGGTCAAAAATTGCCCCTTCAAGCACCGTGTGCGTCCGGGTCAGCGTCTCCAGATCCCGCGCAAGCGTTTCAGGGTTGCAAGAGATGTAGAGGATCGTCTCAAACCCGCTCACCAGCTCCGTCGTAGCACCATCGAGTCCGGCACGGGGCGGATCGACAAGGATGGTCGAAAAATCATAGCTGTCAAGATCAACTCCCTCCAGACGGCGAAACGGACGCACCCCGGCAAACGCCCCCACCATCTCCTCGGAACTCATCCGCACGAAAGTGATGTTGTCCGTACCGTTCAGGGCGACGTTCTCCTGAGCTGCCCGGATGGAGTTTTTGCTCACCTCCGTCGCCAGCACACGGTCAAAATGCCGTGAGAGCGGGAGGGTGAAGTTGCCCAGTCCGCAATAGAGCTCGATCAGATCCCCCCGGCCGACTGCACGCGCCTGCGCTGCCGCCCACTCGATCATATGTGTATTGACCCCCGGATTGGGCTGGGTGAAGCCCCCTTCGTAGTAGCGATATTGGTAGGACACACCATCGATTGTCAGGGTCTCGGTCACGTAATCCTGAGACAGCACCACCTTCTGCTTGCGGCTGCGGCCGATAATATGAATACTCAATGCTCCCTCAAGCTCTAGAGCCTCAGCTTCCCATGCTTCATCCAATTTGCGATGATAGATCAGCGTCACCAGCACTTCGCCCGTCGTCGTCGCGAGAAACTCCACCGAAAAAAGCCGATGTCGCAGCACTTCTGAGCCATTGATCGCCTCCAGAAGCAGCGGCATGAGGTCGAAAATGGGCTCGGAGACTTTGGGGCACTCGGCGATGGTCACATTCCCATCTTTCGTCCAGTTTCCCATCGCATAATCACACCGATCCCCCGTATGCCAGATCCGAAACTCCGCCCGCGAGCGGTAATGGGCTTCCTCTCCCCGATATACCGCCAACTCTCCATCGAAAAAAGGAGACAATAGCCCACTCACCCACGCGTGTTTTTGGGCAACTTGATCCTCATAAGGGATATCGTAGAGGGTGCATGAACCGCATTGGCCGAAAGATTCGCAGATCATTTAGTATCCTTTAGTTTCTTTACAAAATTTTCATATTTTTTTACCATACCCTCCTGCTCTGACCAGCTCCGGATCGCTTCCATCTCAAAAGGATTTTCCTGTGCGACCCACACTGCTTGCTGAAGGGACTGGGCATCGCCCCAATGATAATAGGCAGCCAATCTGTCCTTGATGCAATCAGTAGGAGTCAGAAGCATCAAGTCCCCTGTACAGGTCGTCCGTCGAGCCACCTCAGTGACAGGAGCATCGCCCACACCAAGTGGTCCACGGGGGAATTCCAGAAAATAGGGAGTCTCGCTATGAACAAAGTAGCGTTTCATTTTGTGCTCACGAAAACCAAGGGACTCCATCACTTCTCGTATACGGCGATGTCCGCCATTGAAGCGATCGATGAGATCAATATCATCGGAAGTATAGCGTCCCTGACTATAAATCTGAACACAACATCCGCCCGAGAGCACCGTTTCGATTCCCTTTTCATTCAGCGCAGTACAGACATAAGCCGCCAGCTCTTCCATACTCATCTCGCCGACCCGTTTCACAGCGGCTTCCCTTTGCGGCGGGGACGTTTGCGGCGCAGGGTGAGGCGTTCCTGTTCTTCGGGAGAATAGTAACTTCGGGCTTTTTCGAGAAGAGCAGTCAACTCTTTGCGGAAAGGGTAGCGAGGGTTGAAACTGAATAAACGTGTGCGTCCTGCTGTCTGACTTACCAGCACCCCGGCCAGCTCTAACCGCTCCAATTGCTTCTGGATCGGATCGACGCTGCTGTCGTAAAAGTCGGCGATCTCCTTGGCGTACCCCTGCGTATTAGAAAGAATGAATTGCAAAACCCGCTCACGGTTTTTTGATCCGAGCAGATCCGAGAGCATCTGTACCTCCTCTATAGTTTTTATTACCTATATTATAGTAATAATCCCCGTGTATGTCAAGGTAAGCCTACCGCCTAACCAAAACACATGTCAGCATAACTTCGCAATGGGACTGAAGACCCAACCCCTGCTTCTCACTAAGCGTCACATCTACTGATACACAATGTGACACAATGACTCTTGAACCGTTTTCAGTTCATCTGCCTCCAGGCAGCCAAGCCAGCTCTTGATGCGTGTTTTTGCCAGAGATCGTATCTCATAGATGCATGCATCGCTGTCATACTCAAGCCGGTCACGCTTGCCGATCGTATAGCGATACGGCAGAGTATCCGGCTCGATGCGGGTTGAGAGAGGGATGACGATCACCGTATCGAGCAAGCGATTCTCTTCGGCGCCGCTGAGGATGACGGCCGGACGGAGTTTGCCCATTTCTCCCCCTTTGGCCGGGTTAAAATCGACCAGCCATATCTCTCCCCGCTCATAGACCCTCATCGATGCCCCCCTCTTCGATTGGGTCTGCCTGTTGGGCCCGGGCTACCCGTTCAAGTACGTTTCGTTTCTTTTTGCGTTCCCGCTCAGCAAGAAACGCTTCAAATTCTGATTTGAGATTTTTGGGGACAAAAAAACCCATTTCGATTTTTTTCCGCCCATCAATGATGCGGACAATATCATCGACCGAAAACAGTGTCCTTGGATTGCGCATCTGTGCCAGAGAAATTTCGATCATAACAATCCTTTTGTCATATTGATTTGACAGTTTAGTTTAGCATTTATTTTTGTATTTGTCAATAAGTATGAAAGAGGTGCGCAACAGAACACCAAAATCGCAATGCGATTGTTATAATATCCCTGTAATGCGACCGTTGGAAGGTGCGCTATTGCAGCACCCTACACCACCCCACCCCATCTTTCATTTTTCACTCTTCATTTTTCATTTATCTCCGGGGCTTGGACTTCAGTCCAACAAACACTCCGGCGTCTCTCAGGAGCAGGGATTCAGTCCCATCAGGCAGGACGGAAGTCCTACATCCATGGTTTTCGTGAGACTGAAGTCCCAGCCCCTGATGTTAGCCTGTGTCCATACACACTCCTGCGCTTATAAAAATCGGCGATCTCTTTGGCATTCCCTTGCGTACTAGCAAAAATAAATTGCAACATCTGTTCACGGTTTCTCAAACCGAACAGATCGGAGAGCATTTATTCCTACATCGTTGCGAGAAACTCAATCATTATCAACGACAGTAACCCCCAGTGTCGTACTTCCGTCAATCTCCGAGCCATCGACTGGTGCTATCGACAGACCAAAAGTTTCTTCGGACTCTTTCAGCTTATCATCGATGATATGTATTGTTATGTATTTGGGGCTGCTGTCTCCATTTTTCCAGGTAAGCGTCCCTGAAGTTGTTGTATAGTCTGCGCCTGCAATAGCGCTGCCATCAGTAGTGGTATAATCTATCTTCACGACACCACCGCTGCCATCAATCCTATTGACTCTAATCACTGCCTGATAATCATTTTCATACATTATGTACGCAGGTTCATCAAACGTTAGTTTTCCACTTCTTGCTGGTGCTTCATCGTCGGCGATGGTCACCGTTGTTTGGGCACCTGTAATTTCAACATAGTCACTGGCATTTTCCAAATTTAAAGTCAGCTTCTCATCGCCTTCCGAGATAATATCGTCATAGATTTTAAGATGTATGATCTTGTCTGCCGTATCGCCATCCGCCCAATGAAGTGTTCCCCAACAATGTGCAAAATCATCATTCATTTTAGCAAACCCATCACCTCGCTCAAATCCATTTCTGTAATCCACGCTGATAGCGCCAGTAGAGCCGCCAACTCTCCGGACATTGATATCAAAGACGCCGCCATTTTCTGATGCTGTATAGGTTGGGCTACCAAACTCTACACTACCAGAGACTTGAGAATATTCATCATCTTTAATGGTCAACTCGTAATGACCATCGCCTAGAACCATGCTATCACCAGATGGGTTGCTTAGATTCAGATCGATTGTCCTGCTTCCTTGGAATGTGTTGTTATCAATAATACCAACATCAAATGCCTTACTCCACTCACCATCTGCAAAATCCAATGTACCGCTTGCTGGCGTATAGTCGATACCTGCTTTGGCACTGGAATCCCCTGTAGTAAAATCAACCGATACAGCACCCTGTTGTGAACCTATGCGCCAAACTCTCACAGTTGCAGTTCCTGAATTTTCATCTACCTTTAGGGTTGATGAACCAAGAGAGAAAGCACCGCCATCTGGTGGTGTTTCGTTGTCGCCTATTGTAATATGTGTAGCATCCCATCCTGGCACTACCGAATAACCAGCTGCGGGATTGCTTAATGTGACACCAAATATCTTATCCGCATCAAAAACAGAATCATCTTTGAGAGTAATGGCAAATGATTTCTTGCTAGCGTCACCATCATCCCAATGCAATGTTCCAGTCCTGCTGACAAAATCGATACCATCAACAGCATGAGAACCACCCATAAGATACTTGGCTCGTGAGGTAGCTATATCCACCTGTGTTGCACCAATCAGATCCCCTTTGCGCTCCACATCGATTACTACCGAGGCATCAGTTTCAGAAGCAAAAACCGCGCCGCGTGAAACTTTGAAGCCATTAGCTTCGGGTGGACGTGGTTCATTGTCTATTATTTTACAAAGGCGACTGCTCCCGCCATAGCGTGTTCGTATCACAGCACCGCCTTGAGCATTTTGGAGCTTGAAAATAAACGTCTCCGTCCCTTCATAGATATCATCATCGATCACAGACAAATGGACTGTTTTTCCCGCTGTATCGCCATCAGCCCAAGTAAGCGTCCCTTTGGCCCAAACAAAATCTTCTCCACCGTGAGCTGTTTTACTCAAAGTAGTATAATCGACACTGACCGTACCCGCTGAACCATTCACCCTAGCAACATAGATCGCAATCGTTCCGGAACTATTTTCTGCAATCGTTTTATAATTATCGTTATCCCCAATAAGTATTTCACCTGCGGGCTTTTCGTCGTCAACGATTGTCAAGGGTACAGGATTGACACCGGAGATATCTGCACCACCCAGTGGATTGCTCAGTGCAAGGTGGAGCTTTTTTGGGATTGTAGTCATTTTTGAATTATCTAAAATTCTTACACGAAAAGTTTTATTGGTGTTGTCGCCATCACCCCAAACCAGTCTGCCGTGTGTCGAGAGATAATCAACACCGGGCATTGCACAATCAACAATGCTTTCATCTGGTTCTGTAAACAGTTGCGTAGCATAATCAACACTAACAGAACCTGCTGCATTGCCCGTTCGCTTCACGGTGATGGTTGCCACACCACTGTCTTCATCGACACTGTAGTTGGTTGCAGAAAAAGTCAATGTGCTTTTTTGGGCACTGTCATTATCGTTTATGTCAATTCTGACCGTATCACTACCGCTGATCCTCAAACCATTGCTTGGATGGGACAAGCTCACAGTAAAAGACTCTATCTTCTCATACGTTGAGTCATCGACTATCGGAATGGTTATCGTCTTGGAGCCCGACTCACCATTTGCCCAGCTCAGGGTGCCCGATCGAGAAGTATAATCATTGTCATGAAGAGCCGTTCCATCATGTGTCGCATAATCAACACTAACCGCCCCCGTCATGCTTCCGATACGCTCGACATTCAGCTGTACCGATCGTGATTTTTCATCTACGCTATAAGTTTGGCCTTCAAAAACGACAACACCCTCCGGATTGGGGGTGTCGTCATCTTCGATCGTTACTACAGCTTTCGTTGTGGAGTCTTTAATCAGCGTAAGGTTTAGACCATCAACCAATACATCAAAAGTCTCATTGCCTTCGAAATCATCATCATCCACTATCGGAACCGTAATTGTCTTGGGCGCAGTATCACCATCATCCCACGTCAAAGTACCGTTTGTGTTTGTATAGTCAACACCGTTTTGGGCACTTCTATTTGCTGTTTTGTAGCCGATGCTTAATGTGCCATAACTCCCTTCCACACGGCTAAAAGTTATATCAACCCCCGATGCACTTTCCGAAACAGTATATGTGCGTGATGCTACCTCTATTTTACCCGGGGCGTGTTTTTTAAGAGAAAATGCCGGATCGCCTTGGTAGTTAAGGGAAAACAAGGACGCTTTACCACCAATGCCACCCATATCATATTGCTTGGCATTATAGAATGCCTCTGCTACACTCGGTGTGTCGAAAATCCTTGTGTACAATTTCTTCTCGAAGGGGACATATGACTCCACTTTATTCGCAACACTGCTTCCCAGATAGACCAATGCCCCACCATTTGGATTGCGCAAAAAACTCTCACTTACGCTTGGTTCTGCCTTATCAAAAGCTCCTGAGAGACAGGCGATTGTTGTCACGACAGGCACTATCCCTGTTATTGTCGATATATCACTATCGGATCGTGCATTGCCTAGGCGACCATTTTCTGTCTCGATCTCATAAGGCAATCCATGAACGAGGATCTCCAGCACATTCCAGCCTTCATTGATGCGCGTTATTGTATTGTCAGGCGAAAAATCATAATCACCTGGCGTAGCGGTGTCCCAAGAGGTAACTGTATCCAATAAATAGCTTATGGTATAATTGCTTCCCCACAAATCTCTCATGTAAGCGCCTCGTGTTCTGGCGATTTTTTCACTATCGCTCACTCGTCTATCTGCTGTTGGCTCATCATATTCTGCTACACCATCGTCAAACGTAACATGTGGCGCAAAACCACCATTTACAGTACCCGTATTAAATATTCGCTCGCCAACAATCAGCATCCTGTGGTAAAAATCTTCACTTATGGTCGCATCGGTTTCAAACGCAATCAGTTTATCGATATATGCATCAGCCTGTGAAGCTGTATGCACAGGAATTCTGCCGACATAAACATCGGCTTCAAAATCTGTCTCGCTATTAGGGGTTCCATAACCTTCGCCATAAATACCGTCACCATCCCGATCCCACCCATCGTAATAACCAGCATCATCCAACCCTGCATAATAGCTATCGGTTGGGTATTTGTAGATTGTACTATATCTAACAGGAATTACCCTCTCATCACCGCCCAACACTACATATTTCAGCCCTTTGTTTGCATAGTAGTCTTGTATGCAACGTCTTATTTTTGTCTGAATATCTTTGCCCTCATAGGTTGACTCTATCCAGGAGACCGTAACCACTTCACTCGTTGATATGTCGGCATTGGTTTTGATGCGATGTTTGGCCAATTTTTCAAAATGGGATTTCATTATTGAATTGGTAATTATGAGATAATTGACTGTTGTATCTGTTGTCACCTTCACCGTCCGCACTACCTGATCGGCAGCATTGCCTGCGGCATCAGAAACATTGTAAGTGACCGTATAGCTTCCTGCTACTGCTGTGTTGACAGCTGAAGCATCGATGGCAATGCGAGCAGAGATATCCCCATCGACATCGTCAGAGGCAGTCGCACCCAGTTCGGTGTAGGTCTGACCGACGGTGAGGGTTTGGGGGTTGGCGCCAAGCAGGGTGATGACGGGTTTGGTGGTATCAGGAACATTGCTTACTTTGACTGTCCGTGTCACTTGAACAGCAGCATTGCCTGCGGCATCAGAAACATTGTAGGTGACCGTATAGCTTCCCGCTGCTGCTGTGTTGACGGCTGAAGCATCGATGGTAATGCGAGCAGAGATATCCCCATCGACATCGTCAGAGGCAGTCGCACCCAGTTCGGTATAGGGCTGACCGACGGTGAGGATTTGGGGGTTGGCGCCAAGCAGGGTGATGACGGGTTTGGTGGTATCAGGAACTGGCGGCTTGTAGCCATCCACAATCGCCAGCAGCTCCTTGATCGTATCCACATCGTTTGGAGTCAATCCAGCAATGATACGGTTGATTGCCTCATGGTTGGCAGAGGTGACATCCGTGATGCTGAGATCCCGGTAGGTCTCCAGAG